>NZ_JBHVGZ010000008.1:29924-252128 GCF_042800355.1 Streptomyces sp. NPDC057623 | reverse complement strand
TTCGTGCGGTAGTAGACCGCTACCACCAGCACCCGGTCGGCAAGCGGCAGACACCACGGCCGTCCGATCCGCGGCCCATCGCCACCCCGCTCCCGGACCGCCTTCAGCAGCCGCTCGAACTGCGTCATGCGTAGCCCCGTGAACGTCTCCACCCACAACGGCTCAGCCCTCAACACCCCACGCATACAAGGGAAATGCCCAGATCACGGCCTTCTGCAACGCGCTTTAGCCGCCCGCGCCGCGCGCCTGGCGCCGCCCCGCGGCGACCGAGCGGAGCACCCCCGCACCGGCGACGAGGAATCCGACGCCCATGAGCATGCTCAGTCCGAACATGTATGTGGGAAATGGCGTCGTACCGAGAAGGAACGGGGCCACGGTGACCAGAGTGGCCACAGCACCGATGAAGAACACGACCGCACCGGCACGGATCAGTCGGTCACCGGGAGCGGCGGAATTCGTTTGGGTTTTGTCACGCACCGGACCAGGGTAGTTCCCTGCGCGAAGGAACAACCGGGCGACGTCTTGTCACCGGCTCCGGGAGCATTAGCCTTGGTAGCGGCGGGTCATGGTCGACCCGCTGTAGTGCTATCAAGAGCCGTTTTCAGAAGCAGTTTTCCGACGAGTACGAGGACGAGGACAGACGTGCCTACCGGCAAGGTCAAGTGGTTCAACAGCGAGAAGGGCTTCGGCTTTCTCTCCCGCGACGACGGCGGTGACGTCTTCGTTCATTCCTCGGTCCTCCCCGCCGGAGTAGACACACTCAAGCCGGGACAGCGAGTGGAGTTCGGAGTGGTCGCCGGTCAGCGCGGTGACCAGGCGCTTTCGGTCGCGATTCTCGACCCGACCCCCTCGGTCGCGGCCGCCCAGCGAAAGAAGCCGGACGAACTGGCCTCCATCGTCCAGGATCTGACGACCCTCCTGGAGAACATCACGCCGATGCTGGAGCGGGGCCGCTACCCCGACAAGGTCGCCGGCAAGAAGATCGCCGGGCTGCTGCGGGCGGTCGCCGACCAGCTCGACGTATAGGCAATTCCGCGGAGTTACCGGACTTAACGGACTCGGCGGACTCTACGGACTCCAGAGAACTTCGCGGGCTTCGCGAACTTACGGGAAATCCAACGCCATCGGGCCGAGGGGCGGAACCAGCCCCTCGGCCGCCGCGCGTGTGAGCAGTCCGCGTACGGCCGCATAGCCGTCCTCGCCGAGGTCGGACGTGAACTCGTTGACGTACAGGCCGATGTGCTGGTCCGCGACGGACGGGTCCATCTCCTGGGCGTGCTCCATGACATACGGACGCGACGCCTCGGGGTCGTCCCAGGCGGCCCGCACCGAGGTGCGGATCGAGTCGGCCAGGAGCAGCAACTTCGGTGCGCCCAGCGACCGCTTCGCGATGATCGCGCCCAGCGGGATGGGCAGACCCGTCGTGGCCTCCCAGTGCTCGCCCATGTCGGCGAGCTTGTGCAGGCCGTAGTTCTGGTACGTGAAGCGCGCCTCGTGGATGACGAGCCCCGCGTCGACCTTCCCGTCCCGCACGGCGGGCATGATCTCGTGGAACGGCATCACGACGATCTCGCCGACGCCGTCGGGCAGTGTGTCCGCCGCCCAGAGGCGGAAGAGGAGATACGCCGTCGACCTCTCGCTGGGCACCGCGACCGTACGGCCCGTCAGGTCCACCCCCTCCTCCCGCGTCAGCACCAGCGGGCCGCACCCCCGGCCCAGCGCACCGCCGCAGGGCAGCAGGGCGTACTCGTCGAGGACGTACGGCAGGACGGCGTACGACACCTTCAGCACGTCGAACTCGCCGCGCTCGGCCATGCCGTTGGTGATGTCGATGTCCGCGAAGGTGACGTCGAGCGTGGGCGCGCCGGGGACGCGGTCATGGGCGAGGGCGTCGAAGACGAAGGTGTCGTTCGGGCAGGGGGAGTACGCGATCCGCACGGTCTGCCGCTGCTGCTCACCGGTCATGCGGGTGCCAACCTTCCAGGACGGGTGCGAGCTTCCCGAAGGCCCCGGTGAGGGCCGCCAGGGCGTCGCCGATGCGCCAGGCGGCGCGGTCGCGCGGGCCGACGGGGTTGGAGACGGCGCGCAGCTCCAGCACGGGCGTGCCGTGCGCGGCGGCGGCCTCGGCGACACCGAAGCCCTCCATGGCCTCGGCCAGGGCGGTGGGGTGGCGCTCCCGCAGCCGCGCGGCGCGCACGGCGGTGCCGGTCACGGTGGAGACGGTCAGGACGGCGCCGGGGCGGGCGCCGGTGGCCGACACGACGTCTCGTACGAGTGTTTCCGGCGGACGGTGGGTGACGGTGCCGAAGCCCAGCTCGGTGACGGGCAGGAAGCCGTCGGGGGTCTCCGCGCCCAGGTCGGCGGCCGTGATCTCGTCGGCGACGACGAGGGAGCCGACGGGGGCGTGCGGGGCGAAGCCGCCCGCGATGCCCGCGGACACGGCCAGGCCGTAGGGGGCGCCTTCGAGGGCGGCCCGGGTGAGGGCCGTGGCGGTGGCGGCGGCGGCCCGGGCGGGGCCCACGCCGACGGCGATCACGTCCACGCCGGGCAGGTCGAGCGCCTGTGCCACCGCGTCCCGCTCAGCCGGGACGGCGGTGGCCACCAGGAGTCGTACGGCGGACGTGGTCAGCTGTCCTTCTTGAGCTTGAAGGACCACAGGCCCGTCACGTCCTGCTCGCCCTCCTTGATGGAGACCAGCGTCGAGTCGCCGCTGGCGCCGTACTGGGCGTTGAAGAACACGCTGCCCGGGACGGTGCGGTAGGTCTTCGTGCTGGAGTCGGTGAGCGGCTGGCCGTTCATGAGGATGGTCCAGCCCTCGTCGGCGATCTCCGGGTCGACACCGAAGCGGACGGTGTCGTCCGGGTCCACCTTGATGGACTCGATGCCCTTGTCCTTCAGGCAGCCGGCCAGGTCGGCGGCCTTCAGGGCCTCGCCCTCACCACCACAGGTGGCCTCCGAGTGGACCGAGGAGGTGCCGACGGTGACCGTCGCCAGCGGCGTCGGCTTGTCACAGGCCGTCAGGGCGAGCAGTCCGGCGGAAACGGCGCCGGCGGCGGCGAGCGCGCGGCGGCGTCGCACAGCGCGGTTTACATCAGCGGCTTCGCCGCGGGGCAGCGTGGTCATGGGCGAAGATTATCGGGCCCGTGTGACGCTCTCTCCATGTGGGGGGCGGCGTGCCGGGCGGCATGTGGGGGGCACGCGCGCGTCACGTCGCCGTCAGGCCACCCGGGGCCGGCTGTGGCCGCCGTGCCGTGCCGAGCCGATCAGGCCCTTGATGGTGGTCAGCCAGCCGATGGCGACGATCCCCGCGCCCACCAGCAGGCCCAGGGAGCCCTTCAGCGGCAGCACGATGCCGATCGCCCCGCCGAGCACCCAGGACACCTGCAGCAGCGTCTCGGAGCGCGCGAAGGCCGACGTACGGACCAGTTCGGGCACGTCCCGCTGGATCAGCGCGTCCAGGGACAGCTTGGCCAGCGCCTGCGCGAACCCGGCGGTCGCCGCGAGGAACGCCACCAGGATCGCGCCGAAGAAGATCGCCGCCGTGAGCGCCGCGAGCAGCACGAAGCCCACGACCGTCACGATGATGATCTCGGGCGCCCGGGATCGCAGCCACGCGCCGACCGCCGTACCGCACGCGTTCCCGACCCCGGCCGAGACGGCCACTATGCCCAGCGACACGGCCGCGCTCTGGCCGGACATCGGGTGCTCGCGCAGCAGGAACGCGAGGAAGAAGATCAGGAAGCCGGTCAGGCAGCGGATGGAGGCGTTGGCGCCGAGGGCGTGGGTGACCGCGATGCCGACCGTGCGCAGCCCGGGGCGTTTGACGGGCTGGCGGTGCGGCCCGTGCAGATGCTGCTCGTCGGCCGCCAGCAGCGCGGTGTCCTCGCCCTTGGCCGAGTCGACCTTCGACGGCAGGGTGAAGGACAGGAACGTCCCGGCGATGAAGATCACAAAGGCGCCGTACAGCGGATAGCGCGGCCCGAGCGCCTGGAGGCCCGCGCCGACGGGCGCGGCGATGCCGGTGGCGAGGAGGCCGCCCAGGGTGACCCGGGAATTGGCCTTCACCAGGGAGAAGCGGGGTGGCAGCAGTCGGGGCACCACGGCGCTTCTGACGACGCCGTAGGCCTTCGAGGCGACCAGCACCCCGAGCGCGGCCGGATAGAGCTCGATACTGCCCGTGACGACCGCCCCGGACAGGACCAGCGCGAGCATCGCCCGGGCGAACATGGCCCCGGCCATCGCGGCGCGCCGGCCATGGGGCAGGCGGTCGAGGAGCGGGCCGATCACCGGCGCGAGGACGGTGAACGGCGCCATGGTGATGCCGAGGTAGAGGGCGACCCGGCCGCGCGCCTCGTCGGTGGGGACGGAGAAGAAGACGGTGGAGGCGAGAGCGACGGTGATCATCATGTCGCCGGCGCCGTTCACCCCGTGCAGTTCGATCAGCTTGCCGAGGCCGGACTCGCCCGCCCCGTGCGCGTGGGTGGCCTTGCGGATGCCGCGGGCGGTTCCGCTGAACGGGAAGTGCAGGGCACGGCCGACCGTGCGGAAGGAGCCGCGCCTCCGGCCCGTTCCGCCGCTTCGTTTGCGGCCGCCCTTGGCACCACCGATGCCGGTGGCTCCTCCGGGCTGCTTCGCGGTTGCCACGACGCAATAGTGCCCCGAAGTGGGGGCGGGTAGTGCGGTTACGGCGCGTATGGAGGGCAAGGTCTCAGATCCGCGCAGGGCTGCCATCGGCTCTGCGGCAGGGGTTGAGGCAGGGTTGAGACGGGGTTGAGGCAGGGTTCCGCCACCGCCGCGCGGCGGTGAATGGACCGTCGGTGTAGGCCCAGCGCCCGCGAGCAGGTAGCGTGCGTATCTCAGCCATCCCGCACAATGGATGACGTAGGTGCGCCCGAGCGCGATTCGGATGCGGACGTCGACGCGGCCCACAGGTCCGCTCCGTTCTGCTCCACCGCCTTCAGGCAGCCGCACCCGAGAGACGGCGTAGGAGAGAAGCGATACCTGTGAGCGCAGCGACAACGCGAAGCCGCACCCCCGACCGTCTGTGCGCCGAGGCCGTCGACCTCGCCCGCAGCGCCGCCGAGGAGGCCGCCGCGCCAGGCGTGGTGGGTGAGCACGCGGGCCTGCTGTCCGAGGGCGACCGCGTTGTCACGCACTACTTCGAGTGCAAGGAACTCGGGTACCGGGGCTGGCGCTGGGCGGTGACGGTGGCGCGGGCGTCCCGCGCGAAGGTCGTCACGCTGGACGAGGTGGTCCTGCTCCCCGGACCGGACGCCCTCCTCGCCCCCGAGTGGGTGCCCTGGAGCGAGCGGCTGCGCCCCGGCGACATGGGGCCGGGCGACCTGCTCCCCACGGACGCCGAGGACCTGCGCCTGGAGCCCGGCTACTCCGGCGAGGACGAGCCGCTGCCGGACTCGGCCGTCTCGCACGAGATGGCGGAGCTGGTGGAGGCGGAGGACGCGGAGGTCACAGCCGGCGTCCCCGCGAACCTCTCCGTCGCGCCCTCCCGCGGCTCGATCGCCTCCGTCGCCGAGGAACTGGGCATGCGCCGCGCCCGCGTCCTGTCCCGCTACGGCCTCCACGTCGCCGCGGACCGCTGGGAGGAGTCCTACGGCGCCAAGACCCCCATGGCCCAGGCGGCCCCGGCCTCCTGCGTCACCTGCGGCTTCCTGGCCCCCATCGGCGGCTCCCTGGGCCAGGCCTTCGGCGTCTGCGCGAACGAGTTCGCCCCGGCGGACGGCCGGGTGGTGTCTTTGACGTACGGCTGCGGCGGCCACTCCGAGGCCGCGGTGATGCCCGCGCCGCCGCGTCCGGCTCCGCCGGTGATCGACGAGACCCGGGTGGACCCGTTCCCGCTGCGGCCGGCGGCCGACTCGGGGTCGGTCTCGGTGGGGGCGGACGAGGACTCGGCGGAGCTGGGGCACTCGTAGTACGCCACTCGTGGCACGCGGCGACGGCCTGTCGGCCCGGCCCGGTCAGGGTCAGGGTCAGGGCACGAGGTTCTTGAGGTCGATGTCGGCCGGGAAGGGGACGGCGGCCGTCAGGCGGTCACGGTGAATTCCGGTGGCCACGTACGCGCCGGTCATGGTGTCGAGTTCGTAGGTGTGGACGGTGGGGACGCCGCCCTCGTCCTCGACGCGCCAGAAGTGGGGGATCCTGGCCTGCGCGTACTTGAAGGGCTTCAGGGACCGGTCGCGGTCCGCCGACTCCTCAGAGACGACCTCGATGACCAGGGCGACGTCGGCGGGTGCGTACCAGGTGCGGTCGGGGTCGTACGCGGCGGTGGTGACCAGGATGTCGGGCTCCGGGCGGCTCTTCTTGTCGAGCCGGACGGTCATCTCGCGCTCGGTCTCGAATCCTGCCGGGGCTGTCTGCCGTAGGGCGAAGGTGAGGTTCTCCACCAGCCGGGAGTTCCAGGACCGCCGCGGCGACATCCTGAAGATCAGGGCTCCGTCGATGAGTTCGGTGTGCCGGGGTGTCTGGGGGAGGTGGCCGAGGTCGTCCGCTTCCCAGCCGCTCGGCCTGGGCGGGACCATCCAGTCGGGAAGTTCGGCGGTCACGGCTTCCTCGGGTTCAGGACGTCGGCTGCCCGCCGGCGTCGCCCGCGTCTTCGGCCTTGTACCGGGGCAGGTTCTCGGTCGAGATCGTCCAGTCCGCGATGGTGACGTCCTCGCCGTACACGAAGTCCTTGCGGGTCGCGTAGCGGGGGCCTGTCGGGGTGGAGTGGATGTCGGTGAGGACGGCGCCGGTGCCGGTGCGAGGGTCGAAGATGGCGTAGACGGGGATGCCGATCAGGGGGTAGTCCCGCATCTTGCTCACCCAGTCGTTGTCCGGGTTGGAGCGGGACACGACCTCGACGGCCGCGATGACGGTTCGGGGGTCGATGGATCCCTGGACGTTCAGGTCGGTCCACGCGATCACCATGACATCAGGGTGGCGCATGATGCCCTCAGGCTCATGCTCCACATCGGGTGTGCCGTTGTGCGCCAGCAAGTCATCCGGCATGAGGGTCTCCAGGCGGCGGCTGACGTGTGCCGCCGTTACCTCATGGGGTCCTCCTGGCGACATCATGTCGTGAACGATCCCTTCTTTGGTGATCTCGAACTTGCCGGGGAGGGTGCCGTCCGTGGACTCCACGAAGTCGCGCATGGCTCGGTACAGGTGGGAAGCACCCTGTCGCGCGTTGTCCGGGGCGATGGTCATGGCGCTCGCTCCTCGTGGTCTGTGCCCAGGGGCAAGGATCGTCGCTTTCATGCTAGGCGGCCTCCAGGAGTTCGGATCGGCAGTCGCGGCAGTGGCCGGGGGCGGGTGAGCGGAAGGCGCGGTCGCAGGCTTCGCAGGTCTGGAGGGGGTGGCGGACGGGCGACGGTGGGGCCGGGGCGCGGAACGGGGGTGGGGGCGGTAGCTGGGTGGTGAGGCGGTGGGCCAGTAGGGCTGCCGGGCGGCACAAGCGCTCGGTCGGCAGGTCGGTGGTCAGGGTGTGGCGTACGGCTGTGGGGGTGACGTCCCGTTCGAGCCAGGCGGCGACGCCGGGGGCCAGGTGGGCGGTGTCGCGCTCGCTGAGCAGGAGGCGGGGGTCGTGGTGGCGGAGGCCGGCGAGGAGGTCGGTGGCCGTCTGGAGGAGGGGCGGGGCCGGGTAGGCGGGCTTCGGTACGGCGGGCAGGGGCTTTCGGGGCGCGGGAGTTCGCTTCTTCCGCGCTGGGGTCGGGTGGTCCTCGGCGCGGCTGCTGCCGGGCTGGTTGCAGGAGATCGTGCGGGTGACGATGCGGCCGGTGGGGGTGCGTTGGCGCTCGCGGCGCAGGTAGCCGTGGGTCTCCAGCTCGCGTAAGGCGGCGGCGATACGGGTCGTGCCCTCAGGGAAGCGGGCGGCGAGGGTCTTGATGTCGACGCGGGCGCCGGAGGGGAGCGACTGGATGCAGACGCCCAGGCCGATCGCGAGTCCCGAGAGGGAGGCGTGCTGGGCGAGGTGGTTGCCGATCACCGTGAAGCGGGTGGTGTGGCGGGTGTGGTCGTGGACCAGGCCGCCCGCGTGGGGGTGGTTTTTGCCCGCGATACGGGACTGGGCGGGCGTGGGCGCGCTAGGGTTTTGGTGTCCATCGGGAAGGTCTGACTTCCTTGGTGGTCAGGCCCTCGCAATGGGATGCCAGTCCCTGCGAGGGCCGTCGTATGTCTGGGGCATATCTGCGGTGGTGCTGCGGCGAGCGTAAGCCCGGCAACCTGTCCCGAATCCAGCCGAGTTGGGGATGTTCACCCGAGAGGGTGAGTTTGCGCTGCGTGCGGGAGGGAGGGGTGGGGTTTGGTGGGGTTCTTTCAACCTCGTGTTTCTTTGAGGGGATCGCCCGTGGCACCGCAGCATGGATTTCTGGACGTCGGTGGCACGGTGATTTCGGCCCACACCGTCTTGCGTGGCGCGGGGCCCTCGGAGAATCCCCAACGGTCCGCGAACGCCTCCACCAGCAGCAGCCCACGGCCCGACTCGGCCTCCGGGGGCACGTGTTGGGGGTGTGGGAGGACGTCGCCGCAGGTGTCCGTGACCTCGATGCGGAGGGTGTCGGCGACGACGTAGAGGAGCAGGAGGAAGTCCCTGCCGGGGACGCGGGCGTGGACGGCGGCGTTGGCTGCCAGTTCCGCCACGATGTGCTTCGCCGGGTCCAACGACAGGCCCCAGCTGCGGAGTTGTTCGGTGGCGAGGAGGCGGGCGAGGCGGGCGCCGCGTGGGCTGGGGGACAGCTGGACGCTGAAGTTGCGGATGGGGTTGTCGAGTTGGGCGGGTGGCGGCGTGGGGGTGGCGGCTTCTTGGTTCACGTCACTCAGCGTGGTCGGGCGTGCTTACTGTGAACAGTGACTCTGCGGGTGCGTCGAGTGACTGTCCGGAGCTTGTCCGGTGGTGTCCAGGCTGTCGGGACGGGCTTGCGGGTAGGGCGCTGCTGCATCGCGGTGGCACGAACGGAGGGGTACGGATGTCGGTCGAGGTGGACACGGGTCGGCTCAAGAGCGAGGCGGACGAGCCGGGTTGGGAGGTGGATCCGGACGACGAGTGGGGCGTCGCGGTCATCGCGACCGTGGGGCGGCAGTTGAAGCTGCGGCGGGAGGCGGTGGGGATGCGGGCCGCCGACTTCGGGATGGCGGTCGGGTACGGGGAGGACCTCGTCTACAAGATCGAGGGCGGGAAGAGGATTCCCCGGGAGGAGTACCTGGACAAGGCCGATGAGGTGTTGGGAGCCGGGGGGTTGATCTCGGCGACGTGGGAGGACGTGAAGAGGGTCCGGTACCCGAAGAAGGTGCGGGAGCTGGGGAAGCTGGAGGCGCAGGCGGTCGAGATCGGCGTGTACGAGTGCAACATCATTGCTGGGTTGTTGCAGACGCCCGAGCATGCGCGGGCTGTGATCGGGGCAGCGCAGCCGCCCTACTCGCCGGATGATGTGGACCGCATGGTGGCTGCGCGTCTGGCCCGGCAGTCGGTGTTCGAGCGGGATCCGGCTCCGTCGATTCATTTCGTGCTGGAAGAGGCCCCGCTGCGGCGCCAGGTTGGGGGCACAATGGTTTGGCGACGGCAGCTCGAACGTCTGCTGGAGGTAGGGCGGTTGAACAGCGTCACGCTTCAGGTCATGCCGACCAACACCGAGCCGCATCCGGGGCTGGACGGAAGGATCGAGCTGCTGAAGTTCTCGGACGGGACAGCAGTGGCCCGCGCAGACGGACTGTTCAATGGGCGGCCCACCACCGAACCAAAACAGCTGCGCATCATCGAGCTGCAATATGGGATTATCCGGGCGCAGGCTCTCCCGCCACGGGAGTCGCTGACCTTCATTGAGCAACTGCTGGGAGAGACATGATCCGCAAGGCCCCCACCAGGGACGCCTCCGAACTGGCGTGGTTCAAGAGCAGCTACAGCGGTGGCACCAACGGCGAGTCCTGCATCGAAGTCGCCCCCACCCCCGCCACCATCCACGTCCGCGACTCCAAGTACCGCGACTCCAGCCCCCGTCTCGCCCTCGCCCCGCAGGCATGGTCCGCCTTCGTCACGTACGCGTCCCAGTGACCGCCTCCGCGATCTGCCGGGCGGCCTCGGCCTCGGCGTGCAGCCATGTGCGGGCCGCCTCGGCGTAGGGCTCCAGGTACTTGAGACGGAACGGGGAGTTGGGGCCGAGTACGGTGTCGCCCGCGATGCGTCCGCGCAGGGTTTCCTGGTCGGCGTGGAGGACGAAGTGGCGTACCGGAATGGCATGGTGGGCCAGGCCCGTGCTGATCTCGCGCCAGTACTCCTCGACCAGGACGGTCATGGGCATCACCAGGGTGCCGCCGGTGCTGGAAGTTGTCCGTCCCGGGCATGGTGCGTCGGCGGGCGAACGACGCCTATCTGAAGGTGTCGATGAGAAGTGACAACACCGGAGGCCGCAACTGATCCATGCCGTGCGCCTGGGTGAGTTTGATCCAGACGATCGTGGTCCGATGCGGGCGGTGCTTGAAGGGCCGGATGGCGGTGGGGAGCCGGCAGTGAAGGGGCATTGCTCAAACTCACAGACGTCGCGCTGCAAGTCGCCGAGCACACGTCGTTCTTCTCGACCTTGATCTGCCTACCAGGTGACCGGAAGTTCATGCACGCCGTAGACCGTCATGGCCGACCGCAGGGGCACTTCCTCGGGCGCGACAGTGAGACGTAGTGCCGGGAAGCGGCGAAGCAGTGCGGGGAGGGCGATGCGCATTTCGGCGCGGGCCAGTCGCTGCCCGAGGCACTGGTGGAGGCCGTGACCGAACGCGAGGTGTCCGGCCGTGGAGCGGGTGAGGTCAAGTGCGTCCGGGTCGGTGAAATGGTCAGCGTCCCGGTTCGCCGCGGAAAGTGCGACGGTGACGGACTCGCCGGCCTTGATCAGGCAGCCGTGGAGCTCGATGTCCTCGAGCGCGACGCGGACCACGTGATGGATGACCGTGAGGTAACGCAGCAGCTCCTCGACCACTGCAGGGGCGTCTTCCTCCTTGCCGCGGACCTCGGCTAACTGTGCGGGGTTGGCCAGCAGAGCGAAAGTGCCCAGCGCAAGCATGTTCGTCGTCGTCTCATGCCCGGCGATCAGGAGCAGGAGCGCCAGTCCGGCCCTCTCGTCCGCAGTAAGTCCCTCGTGCGCAGCGAGCCCGCTGAGCACATCTTCCTCTGGCCAGCAACGCTTGTGGCGCAGCAGGTCCCGTAGATATGCCATGAGCTCCCTGACCGCCTCATGCCGGCGTTCCGGTGTGAGGTCGACGTTCAAGAGCGTGGCGGCGTTCCGCTGGAACCCCTGCCTGTCGGAGTAGGGCACCCCGAGCAGTTCGCCGATCACTTGTGACGGGATCGGCAGCGCGAATGCCTTGGACAGGTCGGCCGGGCCCCCGGCGAGCTCCATCGCGTTCAACTGGTCATCGACGATCGCTTCGATCTCCGGTTCGAGGAGCTCTATCCGGCGCACCGTGAAGTCACCGGTGAGCAACCGCCGATAGTGGTCGTGCTCGGGCGGGTCCATGCGGAGGAAGAATCCCGGCGGCACGGGCGCCGTCGCCGGCTGGGCAATCGGTGAGCGCATGTGGTCCGGGCGGACGCTGAATCGGGGATCTGCCAGGATCGCCCGCGCTGCGGCGTAGCCGGTCACCAACCACCCCTGACCACCGTCGACGTAGGTCATCCGATGGATTGGGCCGAGCCCCTGCCGGCGGCGCGGTTCCTCGGGCGGATCGAACGGGTTCTGGCGGGCCGTGGGCATGACTACTGCCGGGGACGTGCTCTCCATGGGCCGCTCCTCGGTCGGTACGGACCTCCCCGATAAAACAGCACTTGATGCAAAACGTCAATGAATGCAAAATTACATCGCATGCGGTAAGGTGCTGTTGTGATGAGCGACCCCGGGCTGCGCCAGCGGAAGAAGATGCGCACGAGGCAAGCGCTCATCGAAGGCGCCCTGCGATTGTTCGCCGAGAAGGGTTACGAGCAGACAACCGTGGCGGAGATCGCGGCCTCCGCAGACATCGCGACACGGACTTTCTTCAGCTACTTCGACAGCAAGGACGACATCGTCTTCTTCGACGACAGGTCGCGGCTGGAGCGCGCGGTCGAGATCATCGGAGAACGGCAGCCCGGCGAGCCGGTGGCCGATCTGATGCGGCGCGTCATCGACCAGAGTGTTTTCGCGGACACGGACTCGGAGTTGGCGCGGAAGGTCGGCCCAGTTCGGACCCGGCTGATCGCGTCGGTCCCGGCGCTTCAGGCGCGCGAACTGCACCTGCTGTTCGACATCCAGCTACAGCTGACCGAAGCGCTCCACCTGGCTTGCCCCGAGCTGGACCTCGTCGAGGCCGCCGCGGCGGTGGGATCGCTGGTCGGGGCGATCAAGGTCGTCGTCGCCGCATGCCAAAAGCGGGGCAACCGGCCGGAGCAGACCTACAAAGCCGTTCAAAGGGCCACCGACATCGCGATCGACGGCCTCAACTCGCTCCCCCGCCCGGCTTAGCGTGTCAAGCGCACGCGCACTCGGTCGTGGCACGGATAGCGGTGAACGCAGTCTCTGGCCGGTTTTTGAGGCTCGGACGGGTCAGCCTGAGGCTGCGCTCTGCGCCCGGGTGGCCCGGGCGCCGGCGAGCCGGTAGGAGTCGGTGCCGGTCTCGATGATGTTCCCGCCGAACGTGAGGCGGTCGACGATGGCCGCGCAGAGCCGCGGATCGGTGAACGTCCTGGTCCACCCGCCAAACGATTCGTTAGAGGCGATGGCGACGCTGTTCTTCTCCTCGCGTTCGGTCAGCACCTGGAATGCCTGCCGGAACCGTGCTTCCGCTCGGTGCGTCCCTCGCCCGTGGAAGTCCGACGCGGCCCGGAACGGTGCTCGCGAGGAGTGAAGCGTTGACTGCGAGGGAGATGCGATGACCCGCACGCTCGGATGGCACCGGCGATTATCGGCCTTCATGGTCGGGGCGATCGTGGCGACCCTCCTGACAGCGGTGTCGTCGTCCCCGCCGGCGGTGGCAGCCGTTCCCGACGATCTGGTGCTCGGCTCGTGGAACATGCGGGGAGCGAACATCGGAGAGGGCGCGGAGCGGGAGAACCGATGGCGGACCGCTATCCAGAGGCGGTTCAGTCCGAGGGTCGGCGCAGGCGCAGATCCCGATGGCGATGGCGTACAGATTCTGGCATTGCAGGAGGCGGGTAACCATCCGCCGCTATCAGCAGTTCTGAGCGAACGGATCATGCCCGACCGCCCCCCGGGGCTGGTTGACGAATTCATCTGGGACATGGGAACCCATGAGGGCGACAATTCCCGTCCCAACCCTGTTCAGATCTACTGGGCCGGCACGGGCCAGCAGCGCAACGGTCTGGCGTTCGTGACGCGGCATCACGCCACGGATGCGGTGCTGCTGCCGGTGAACCACGCCCCCGGAGGCAACCGGCCGATGTTGGGTGTGGAGATCCGCGGGGTCTGGTATTTCACCGCCCATGCCTCCTCGAACGGTGGCAGCCCCAATGACTCCGAGGAAATCATCGACCGGGCGCGCCACTGGATGCTGATGAACGCGCCGAACAGGGACTGGATGGTCTTGGCCGACTTCAACCGGGACCCTGATGCGATGCATGCGGACTTGCAGCGCACCATGGTCCGTGCGGACGATCCGACCCATGAGGGGGGTGGGAGGCTCGACTGGATGTTCACCAGCAACCTGCGCCAGGGCAATTTCCGTGTCAGCCGCCGCGGACTCAATTCTGATCACTGGTTCGTCCGCTACGCCCTCGTCTTCGCCGCGGGCTGTCTCCTTCCGAGGCCCCCGGCGCGGGCGGCCGCACTCGCCGAGGATTCGCAGTGCGGCGACCCGAGTCCCGGCTACACGTACCGGCTCCACTCCACTCACGACGACTGGCCGGACCGTGTCATGGCAAGAGTGGCCGGGTCGCCGGTATTTCCGCGCCTGGTCCCGTCGTACTGGGAAGAGGGCTATGCGGTCACGGTCCTCTACAGCAGGCGGCCAAGCACGTACAAGCTGAAAATGGGGGACGACTGCCTCGGCCGCGATTCGGACGGTTTCGGTGCCGCCATCAAATTCGCGTCGTGTGACGTGCTGGACCAGAGTTCCGACTGGTCGTTCTCCAACGGGAAGCTGATCAGTCCTGACGCCGATGAGGCACTGACCGCCGGGCCGCGAGACGAGCCGGGGGAGAGGTACCCGGCGTTGCAGATGAGGAAGGAGTCGTACGCCTGGCGCTTCGAGGACATCGAGGAACCGCCCGGAGGCACGGATCCCGACGGCTCCGCGCTGCGCAAGCGTGACATCCGCCTGATGCCGCTCGGTGACTCCATCACCTGGGGCGAGGCGAGCTCCGACCGCAACGGCTTCCGCGACGAGCTGTACGACCACCTGAGCAGGACCGCGAGGAACGTCGACTTCGTGGGATCTGTGCGGGCGGGCAGCATGAGCGACCCGGACAACGAGGGACACCCCGGCGACCGGATCGACGAGATCGCGGTCTTCGCCGACTGCAGCGTGGAGCGTTACCAGCCCAACGTCATCACCCTGCACGCCGGCACCAATGACATGAACCAGGAATACCAACTCCCTTCCGCGCCCACCCGGCTCAAGAAGCTGATCAACCAGGTGCTCGCGGACTCCCCGGCGGCCACGGTGCTGGCAGCACAGCTCATCCCGACGGCCAAGGCAGGGCTCCAGCCGCGTATCGACGCCTACAACGCGGCTCTCCCCGGCGTGGTGAAGGACCTGCGGGAAGAGGGCAAGCACGTGCTCCTGGTCGACATGGACCGGGTGCCGGTCAGCGACGGGCTGGAGAACGACGCCCACCCCACGGACGCGGGCTACGCCAAGATGGCCGACGCCTGGTACGAGGGTGTGGTGGAGGCGGCCGACAAGGGCTGGATCAAGGACCCACTGCCGGAGAAGGGCCCAGGTGACTGCGATCCGGCGGACTCCGGCGTCGGATCCGGCGAAACGGCTCTGGGCGAGGGGTGGCGCAAGCTGGGTGTGATCGCGCCCGGCTACGGCGGCGCCCCGGGCCGCACCGTGATCACCGAGCTGGACGGCGACCGGCGGGCCGACTACCTCCAGGTCCGGCAGGACGGCAGCTTCCGCGCGTCGGTCAACATGGTCGGCACACCCGGGCAGCCTGACTGGGTGGACGTGGGCGTGTACAAGCCGGCGGGCACGGTCCCCGGAGAGCAGGTGCGCTTCGCCGACCTCGACGGAGACGGCCGCGACGACTACCTCGTCGTCAGCCCGGACAGCGAGATCCGGGCCTATCTCAACAGGGCCGGAGCCGGCGGCGCACTCGACTTCGTTTCCTTCGGGGTCGTGTTCCGTGAGGAGTCCTTCAGCCGGGACAACCTCCGTTTCGCGGATGTGACCGGAGACGGGCGTGACGACATCCTGCGGGTCGGCGCCGAGGGCGCGGTCCACGTCTACCGAAACCAGTGGGACCCCACCGCCCCCGACGTGAGCGACGATCCGCAGGCCGGCTCCTGGCCACTGTGGCTGAACTGGGCCGGTGGTACCCGGGGTTCGTCCCTGGCGGCCGTCCGGTTCGCCGACGGTGACGGGGACGGCCAGGCGGACTACCTCCAGGTGGGCGCCGAAGGGGATGTACACGCCTTCCTCAACCGCGGCGGCGGGGGCAACGGCAGTTTCAAGGCCGTGTACCACTGGGCGAACGCCTCCCGGTACCCGCGCAAGTACGTGCAGTTCGCGGACATCAGCGGCGACGGCAAGGCCGACTATCTCGTCGTCTACGAAGGCGGCGCGGTCCGCGCCTGGCTGAACCGCGGCGGCAACACCCCGCCGCCCGACGGATCGGGGGGCGAGCCCGCAGAGCCCCCGCAGGGGTGAGGGTGCGGCCTGGCAGCCTTCGGCGACCACGCCGGCCCCGGCTGCCAGGTCGCACCACTGAGGGTGTCCTCCGCCCTGCCGCGCACGCGCAGGACGTCTTGGGCCGTCGGCTCGCGGATGGGGCGGCTGTGAGCCGACGGCCGGAGCGATGCGAACTCCGCCCGGCGACCTGGCCGCGCACCGCCGCTGCCCGCCTGCCGGGCAGAGCGGCCACCACCCCACCGGAGCGATCCGCTGCCCTCACCCGGCGGCCACCCGGTCGGCCGTCCACCTGGCGGCTCGGACCGCGGCAGGGTGGGCGGGACGCCATCGCTCTCTCGCGCGGTACCTTCATCGCGACGGCGATGAGGAGAGTCAACGTGAGCAAGTTCGTGCGGCCCGCGGCCGAAGGCGCCGACCCCTTCGGTACGGCCCGGCTGCGGCGCGGTGTCCTGGACGCCTGGGCGACCAGCCCCGCCCGGTTCCGGGAGGACGCCAACGCCGAGGAGGACCTCGTCCTCGGCGGGTACCGGGACCGGCTCGTCGTCGAGCTCGCCCAGAACGCCGCCGACGCCGCGGCGCGGGCCGGGGTGGCCGGGAGGCTCCGGCTCACCCTCCGGGACGGTGTTCTCGTCGCCGCCAACACGGGTGCCCCGCTCGACGCGGGCGGCGTCGAGTCGCTGTCCACCCTGCGCGCCTCGGCCAAGCGGGACGCGGCTTCCACGGCCTCCGTGGGGCGCTTCGGCGTCGGGTTCGCCGCCGTCGTCTCCGTCACCGACGAGCCCGCCGTGGTCGGGCGGCACGGCGGTGTCCGGTGGTCCCTGGCCGAGGCCCGGGAGCTGGCCCGGGACACCGCGCGGCACAGCCCGGGGCTGGGGGACGAGATCAGGCGCCGGGACGGCCACGTGCCCGTGCTCCGGCTGCCGTTCGCCGCCGAGGGCACCGCCCCGGACCCGTACGACACCGCCGTCATCCTCCCGCTGCGCGACACCGCGGCCGCCGACCTCGCCGAGCGGCTGCTGCACACCGTCGACGACGCCCTCCTCCTCGCCCTGCCCGGGCTTGAGGAGGTCGTGATCGAGGTGAATGACGACGAGCCGCGCACGCTGCGCCGCCGCACCGACGGCCCCTTCACGGTCGTGGAGGACTCCCGCGACGGCGTCGAGGGCGTCACCCACTGGCGTACGTCCGCCGCGGGCGGCCCGCTCACCCCCGACCTGCTCGCCGACCGCCCGGTGGAGGAGCGCCTGCGCCCTCACTGGTCGCTCACCTGGGCCGTGCCCGTCAACGCCGCCGACAGCACGCCCGCGCGGCCCCGCACCGCCCCCGTCGTGCACGCGCCCACGCCCAGCGACGAGCCTCTCGGCGTCCCCGCCCTCCTCATCGCCTCCTTCCCGCTCGACACCACCCGCCGCCACGCCGCCCCCGGCCCGCTGACCGACTTCCTCGTGCAGCGGGCGGCGGACGCGTACGCCGAACTGCTCGCCGACTGGCGTCCCGTGAGCGAGGGCGTCATCGGCCTCGTGCCCGGCCCGCTCGCCAAGGGCGAACTGGACGGCGCCCTGCGCCAGGCCGTCCTGGAGCGGCTGCCCCGCACCTCCTTCCTGCCGCCCGCCCACCAGGGCCTGTCCCAGCCGGTGGACGAAGCGCACGAGGACGACTCCGGGCTGCCCGAGTCCCTGCGCCCCCGTGACGCCGAGGTCGTCGAGGGCGCCGGTGCCGACACCGTGCGGGTGCTGGCCGAGGTGCTGCCCACCCTCCTGCCCGCCGGGCTCGAACGCCGGGTGGAGCTGCGGACCCTGGGCGTCGCCCGCGTCCCGCTCACCGACGCCGTCGACCGGCTGGCCGGGCTGGAGAAGGATCCGGACTGGTGGCGGCGGCTCTACGACAGCCTCGCCGGGGTCGACCCGGACCGCCTGTCCGGGCTGCCGGTGCCGCTGGCCGACGGGCGCACCACCATCGGGCCGCGGCAGGTCCTGCTCCCCACCTCCGACGGCGCGCCCGTCGACCCCGAGATCCTCGCCCGCCTCGGCCTCAAGGTCGCCCACCCGGACGCCGCGCACCCGCTCCTGGAGAAGCTCGGCGCCCTGCCGGCCACGCCCCGCGCGGTCCTCACCACGCCCCAGGTGCGCGCCGCCGTCGCCGCCTCCCTGGACGACGACGGCGGGGTGAACTGGGAGGAGGACGTCCCGGACGCCGAGGAACTGGCCGACACCGTGCTCGCGCTGGTGCGGGACGCGAACCTGGAGCCCGGGGACGAGCCGTGGCTCGGCGCGCTCGCCCTGCCCGACGAGGAGGGGGAACTGGTTCCGGCCGGTGAACTGGTCCTCCGCGGAAGCCCCTTCCACCAGGTCATGCGGGAGGACGAACTCGCCACCGTGGACGCCGAGTTGGCGGACAAGTGGGGCGAACAGCCGCTCGCCGCCTGCGGAGTCCTCGCCAACTTCGCCCTCGTCCGGGCCACGGACGTCGTCCTCGACCCCGATGAACTGGAGCCACGCGAGGGCGACTTCGCCGAGCCCGACGACGCCGGTCTGCTGGACGCCGTCGACGTCTGGAGCGAGGACATCCTCGACCGCTTCCCCGATACCCCCGTACCGCCGGTCGCCACCGAGCTGATCGCCGTACGCGACCTGGACCTGGTGGACGAGGACAAGTGGCCGCAGGCCCTCGCCCTGCTCGCCCAGCCGCCCCTGCGGGACGCGCTGACCCAGCAGATGCGGATCCTGCTGCCGGACGGCACGCACGAGGTCGTACGGCCGTACACGGCCTGGTGGCTGCGGGGGAACCCGGTGCTGGACGGCCGCCGCCCGGCGGGGCTGCTCGCCTCCGGCGGTGACCCGCTCCTGCGCGGGCTGTACGACGAGGCCGACGCCACCGGCTTCGACGACGAGCAGGTGCTGCGGGCGCTCGGGGTGCGCACCTCCGTCGCCGCGCTGCTCGACGAGCCGGGCGGCGCCGCCGAACTCCTCGACCGCCTCGCCGACCCCGACCGCTCCGTCACCTCCGGCCAACTGCACGCCCTGTACAGCGCCCTGGCCGATCTGGACCCCGAGCAGGTGACCCTGCCGGACGAGCTGCGGGCCGTCATCGACGGGCGCGTCGAGGTCGTGGACGCGGCGGACGCGGTGGTCGTCGACTCGCCGGACCTGCTGCCGTTCACGGGGGGTGTGCCGCTGCTGCCGGTGCGGCCTTCGCGGGCCGCCGAGCTGGCCGAGCTGTTCCAGGTGCGGCGGCTGAGCGAGTCCGTCACCGGGGAGGTGACGAGCGAGGGCGCCGAGCACGACGTACCGGAGTCGGTGCGGGTGCTGCTCGGGGCGCGGACCCCGCAGTCGTACGTCGAGCACGAGGAACTCGTCGTGGACGGTGTGGAGATCGACTGGCGGCTGACCGCCGACGGCGCCCTGCACGCCGCCACGCTGGAGGGTGTCGCGGCCGGGCTCGCCTGGGCGGCGGGGCAGTGGCCGCGGCGGTTCGAGGTGGCGGCGTTGCTGGAGGATCCGTCGCGGACGGCGGAGCTGGCGCGGGACCGCTGGTTCGACTGACGATCCCGTGAGCCGTCAGTCCGCCTCGGTCTCCAGGAAGTAGTCGTACCTCTCCAGGTCGAGCGTGATCCCGGTCAGCTGCCGGACGCGCTCGGCGTGCTCCCGCGTCAGCGGATAGACGTGGACCAGCTGGTCCGGTGGCTCCCCCAGGAGTTCGCCGAACGCCTCCCCGCCGACCTCGGTGACGTCGGTGGTCGAATCGGGCCAGTCATCGTCCTTGAGATAGCGGACGATGAGGAAGTAAACGGTCACGGCATTGCTTTCCGGGCTGCGCGGATCGGCGGGGCCCGTCGAGGATCCCACCGATCTTGAAATTTCCCGCACGAATTTCTCACGAGTCGTACAACCATTCGCACGCCTCGCGAATCTGATCACGCGGGTCAACAGACCCTCTGATCACTCCACGTGGGGAACAACACATGCGCATGCGTGCCACCCTCGGCGTCGTCACCGGCGCCCTGGCCCTTTCCGCTCTTGCCATGCCGGCCGCCCAGGCCGACGAGGTCGAGGGCGACACGACCATCTCGAACGTCGTGGTGAACGGTGGCAAGGCGGCGGTCGTCGGTTCGACCGCGAAGAAGACCATCACCGTCTCCTTCACCGTGAAGGACAGCTCGGGCGTCGACTGGGCCCAGGCGATCCTGTACCACGGTGCGAACATCGACAGCTCGGACTCCGGCGCCGTCGCCAACAGCAGCGACGGCCGCGCCACCTGCACGGTGGTCAGCGCGACGACGTCGAACTGCAAGTCCAGCTTCGACCTGGAGCCGGGCGCCAACCTGATCAACAGCGTGGCCGGCGGCTGGAAGGTCTGGGCGATCGCGGCGGGCAACGACGCCGACTACGTCCAGAAGGACAACGCCAAGAGCTTCAACGTGCAGCGCCTCTCCAAGCTGACGGTCAACGCCTCCCCGGAGCCCGTGAAGAAGGGCAAGACCATCACGGTCACCGGCAAGCTGACCCGTGCCAACTGGGACCGCGGCACGTACAACGGCTACTCCACCCAGCCGGTGAAGCTCCAGTTCCGCAAGAAGAGCGCCACCACCTACACCACCGTCAAGACCATCAAGACGAGCTCCACCGGTGACCTGAAGACCACGGTCACCGCGTCCGTCGACGGCTACTTCCGCTACTCCTTCGCGGGTACCTCGACCACCCCGGCGGTCAGCGCCGCGGGTGACTTCGTCGACGTGCAGTAGTCGCGCCCGCGTCACGAACTCCCGGCCACAGACGGGGTTTCGTGACGCAGCTCACTAAGATTTCGCCCGCACCGCACAACCGGCAACGCCCGTCGCCTATCTGATCACATGGACCAACAGGTCCCACGATCACCCGGGCCCCGATGTGACCAGCAGTGCAGGGAACCAAGACCAGCGGGGCCCCCTTTCCGTACCAGGGGAACGCATGCGCATCAGAGCCACCGTGGCCGCCGTCTCCGGCGCCCTGGCCCTCTCCGCCCTCGCCGTGCCGGCCGCCCAGGCCGACGACTCCGCCGCCTCCTACCGCGCGGACGTCGCGAAGATCCGCCAGGCAGCGCTCGCCGCGTCCGGCAGGGCCGCCGCCGAGGAGGGCAAGCCGTACGCCCTGAACGTCTCCTTCTCCAACTTCAAGATCGCCAAGGCGGTCAAGGTCGGCACGACCAACCACGTCTCCACCACGGTGACGTACACGCTGACCCACGGGGCGGAGGTCAAGATCAACGCCGCCGACTTCGTCACCGACCCCATCATCTACCGGGGTTCCGCCACCTCGCCGGACAACATGCTCTACGGCAACAAGGCGGCCAAGTGCACCGCGACCTCCGAGACCACCGCGAACTGCAAGGGCACCATCGACGTCTACCCGGGTGACCACGAGCTGGTCAACGCGGACGCCGGGACGTGGCGGGCCGCCGCGGAGGCCACCGCCTTCAACGGCCAGGACCCGCAGGGCGAGACCTTCGACATCACCAAGGTCGGCTACAAGAGCCAGAGCGGCCTCGGCTCCACGCTGATGCAGCGCTTCTCCAAGCTGACGGTCAACGCCTCGCCGGAGCCGGTGAAGAAGGGCAAGACCATCACGGTCACCGGCAAGCTCTCCCGCGCCAACTGGGAGGACAACAAGTACCACGGCTACACGGTCCAGCCGGTGAACCTCCAGTTCCGCAAGAAGAACAGCAACACCTACACCACGGTGAAGACCATCAAGACGAACTCGACGGGTGAGCTGAAGACCACGGTCAAGGCCACCGAGGACGGCTACTTCCGCTACACCTTCGCCGGCACGACGACGACCCCGTCGGTCAGCGCCGCGGGTGACTTCGTCGACGTGCAGTAGTCACGGCCGGACACCTCCCCTCTAGGCAGGGAAACGGCGGTCGACCCACCTCCATGTGAACTCCAGGGCGACCGCCGCCACCCCGGCAATCCCCACCGCGATCCACGGCATCGTCACCCCGACGAGCCGCAGCGCGAAGAACTCCTGAAGCCACGGCACCACCAGCACCAGCAGGAACCCGAGGCCCATCGCGGCGACCAGCGCGATCCGCCACCAGGTGTACGGCCGGGCGATGATGGCCAGCACCCACATCGAGATCAGGAAGAGCGCCAGGGTGGCGACGCTGGTCTCCGCGTCCAACGCGCCCGCGCCGGTGTAGTGGTGACGGGCGATCAGGTAGGTGGCGAACGTCGCCACCGCTGCCACCAGCCCGCCCGGGATCGCGTACCGCATGACCCGCCGTACGAAGTGGGGCCTCGCGCGTTCCCTGTTGGGGGCGAGGGCCAGGAAGAAGGCCGGGACGCCGATGGTGAGGGTGGAGAGCAGGGTCAGATGGCGTGGCAGGAACGGGTACTCCACCTGCGTGCACACCACCATCAGCGCCAGCAGCACCGAGTAGACCGTCTTCACCAGGAACAGCGTCGCGACCCGCGTGATGTTGCCGATCACCCGCCGCCCCTCCGCGACCACCGACGGCAGCGTCGCGAAGCTGTTGTTGAGCAGCACGATCTGCGCGACCGCCCGGGTCGCCTCCGAGCCCGAGCCCATCGCCACGCCGATGTCGGCGTCCTTCAGGGCGAGGACGTCGTTCACGCCGTCGCCCGTCATGGCCACGGTGTGCCCGTGGGACTGGAGCGCGCCCACCATGTCCCGCTTCTGCTGCGGGGTGACCCGCCCGAACACCGTGCCGTCGTCGAGGGCAGTCGCCATCCCGTCCCTGTCCTGGGGGAGCCGGCGCGCGTCGACCGTCGTACCGGTCAGTCCGAGCTTGTTCGCGACCGCGCCCACGGACACGGCGTTGTCCCCGGAGATCACCTTGGCGCGGACCTTCTGCTCGGCGAAGTAGCGCAGGGTGTCGGCGGCGTCGGGGCGCAGCCGCTGTTCCAGTACGACGAGGGCGGCGGGCTTGGCCCCCTCGGCCACGTCGGGATCGTCGAGGTCACGGCCGGCGCGGGCGAGCAGCAGGACGCGCAGGCCCTGTTCGTTCAGCCGATCGGTTTCGGCCAGGGCCGGGTCGTCCAAGGGCAGGAGCACGTCGGGGGCGCCCAGCAGCCATGTGCTGGCCTCGCCGTTGCCCTCGCTGAAGGTGGCGCCGCTGTACTTGCGGGCGGAGGAGAAGGGCAGGGACTCGGTGCAGCGCCAGTCCTCGGCGTCCGGGTAGGCGTCGATGACGGCCTTCAGGGAGGCGTTCGGACGGGGGTCGGACTCGCCGAGGGCGCCCAGCACCTTGCGGACGTAGTCCTCGTCGGTGCCGCCCAGGGGCCGTAGCTCGGTGACGTCCATGCCGCCCTCGGTGAGGGTGCCGGTCTTGTCGAGGCAGACGGTGTCGACGCGGGCCAGGCCCTCGATGGCGGGGAGTTCCTGCACCAGGCACTGCTGTCGGCCGAGCCGGATGACGCCGATGGCGAAGGCCACGGAGGTGAGGAGCACGAGCCCCTCCGGGACCATGGGCACGATGCCGCCGACGGTGCGGGCGATCGAGTCGTCGAGCGCGTTGTCCTTGGCGACCAGCTGGGTGATGATCAGGCCGGTCGCGGCCGGGATCATCATCCACGTCACGTACTTGAGGATGGTCGAGATGCCGGAGCGCAGCTCGGAGTGGACCAGCGTGAACCGGGACGCCTCCTCGGCGAGCTGGGCGGCATAGGCCTCGCGCCCGACCTTGGTGGCCTGGAAGGCGCCGCCCCCGGCGACGACGAAACTGCCGGACAACACCTGATCCCCCGGGCGCTTGACGACCGGGTCGGCCTCCCCGGTGAGCAGTGACTCGTCGATCTCCAGCCCGTCGGCCTCGACGCACACCCCGTCCACGACGGCCTTGTCCCCCGGCCCGATCTCTATCAGGTCGTCCAGCACGATCTCGGACGTACTGACCTCGGCGGCGACCCCGTCCCGCCGCACCGCGGGCCGGGCCTCGCCGATCACGGCGAGCGAGTCGAGGGTCTTCTTGGCCCGCCACTCCTGGATGATCCCGATGCCCGTGTTGGCGAGGATCACGAAGCCGAACAGGCTGTCCTGGATCGGCGCGACGAACAGCATGATCACCCAGAGCACGCCGATGATCGCGTTGAACCGGGTGAAGACGTTGGCGCGGACGATGTCGGCCATCGACCGGCTGCTGCGCACCGGCACGTCGTTGACCCGCCCCCGCGCGACCCGCTCGGCCACCTCGGCGGCGGTCAGCCCGCCCGTCGCCACCGGGGCGGTGGCGGGGTGCACGGGGTGGTCCACTTCGGTGCCCGCGTCGGCATGCGTCATGCATTCGACGGTACGTGCGGATTTACGGCTTCACCCGCCGAGTGCACGGAAGTTCCGACCTGGGGAGGACGGGTGTCGTACCGGGGTCGTAGGGCGGCCAGGGCGTGTGGTGCCCTAGTCGGCCGACGGTGCCGGTGACTGCTCGGTCTCCGGCTTCGTCGTCCCCGTCGCGGCCGCCCTCTTGAGTGCCGCGTCGCGCTTGCGGACGTACCAGATGCCGATGAGGCCCAGCCCGGCGCCGGCCAGGCAGGTCCACACCCACCAGGTGAGGTCGCGGTCGTCGAACCAGCCGTAGAAGGGGAGCTGCACGACGAAGAGGACGAACCAGAGGATCGTGCCGCCGGTGATGGTGGCGACCACGGGGCCCTCCAGGGGCTCCGGCGCCTCGTGCTTGGGGGTCCACTTCGCCATGGGGGACAGCTTACGAGGCGATCGGATCCACGCGGATCTACGCGCGGAGATCGCCGTTCCCGGCTTTATATGTTCATACTGAAACGGTTTATGCCTGACCACTTCTCTTCGTAGGAACAGCCAAAGCATGCCCGCATACGGCGCACTCGACCGCTACTTCAGGATCTCGGAGCGGGGCAGCACCCTGCCCCGCGAGGTCCGTGGCGGTCTCGCCACCTTCTTCGCGATGGCCTACATCATCGTGCTGAACCCGATCATTCTGGGCAGCGCGAAGGACATGTACGGCCACCAGCTGGACAACGGACAGCTGGTCACCGCCACCGCCCTGACGGCGGCGTTCACCACGCTGCTCATGGGCGTCATCGGCAACGTGCCGATCGCGCTCGCCGCCGGACTCGGCGTCAACTCGGTCGTCGCGCTCCAGCTGGCGCCCCGGATGTCCTGGCCGGACGCCATGGGCATGGTGGTCCTGGCCGGCTTCGTGGTCATGCTGCTCGTCGCCACCGGTCTGCGCGAGCGCGTCATGAACGCCGTGCCCTACAGCCTGCGCAAGGCCATCTCCATCGGTATCGGCCTGTTCATCATGTTGATCGGGCTGGTCGACTCCGGCTTCGTCTCCCGTATCCCGGACGTCGCCCAGACGACCGTGCCCCTCCAGCTCGGCGGCGACGGTCACCTCAACGGCTGGCCGGTCCTCGTCTTCGTCCTGGGCGCGCTGCTCACCCTCGCCCTCATCGTCCGCAAGGTCTCCGGCGCGATCCTCATCTCGATCGTCACGATGACCGTGGTCTCGGTCGTCATCGAGGCCGTCGCGAACGTGCCGTCCTGGGGCCTGACGACCCCGAAGTGGCCCGGTAACCCCGTCGCCAGCCCTGACTTCGGCCTGATCGGCGAGGTCAGCCTGTTCGGCGGGTTCGAGAAGGTCGGCGCGCTGACCGGCGTCCTCTTCGTCTTCACGGTCCTGCTGTCCTGCTTCTTCGACGCCATGGGCACGATCATGGGCGTCAGCGACGAGGCGAAGCTGACCGACGCCCAGGGGCAGATGCCGGGGATCAACAAGGTCCTGTTCGTCGACGGCCTCGCCGTCGCCGCGGGCGGTGCGAGTTCCTCCTCGGCCACCACCGCGTTCGTGGAGTCCACGGCCGGCGTGGGCGAGGGTGCCCGCACCGGCTTCGCGAACGTCGTCACCGGCTCCCTCTTCGGCGTCGCGCTGTTCCTGACGCCCGTCGCCACCATGGTCCCGTCCCAGGCGGCCACCCCGGCCCTGCTCGCGGTCGGTTTCCTGATCCTGGCGAACTCCGTCAAGGAGATCGACTGGGCCGACTACACGGTCGCGATCCCGGCCTTCGTGACGATGGTGATGATGCCGTTCACCTACTCGATCACCAACGGCATCGGTATGGGCTTCATCACCTTCGCGGTGCTGCGGCTGGCCGCCGGGCGGGGCCGTGAGGTGCCGGTCGCGATGTACGTCGTGGCGGCGGTGTTCGGCTTCTACTACCTGATGCCGGCGCTGGGTCTCACGTAGGCCCGGGTCTCATGTGAGGCCGTAGAACTTCTCGGTCTCCTCGACCGCTGACTGGAACCGCTCGTCGAAGTCATCACGGATGAGCGTCCGGACGACATAGTCCTGGACGCTCATTCCTCTTTTCGCCGCATGCTCCCGGAGTCGTTCGAGCAGCTCGTGGTCTATCCGCAGGCTGAGCACGCTGGTCCCCATGGAGACGAGGGTCGCGGCACTCTTCGGTGCGGTGTGTCACGTTCCGCCGCCGGATCACCCAAATGAGTGATGTCTCGATTCGGTGGCCGGTGTCACGGGCATCGATGCGTGTCCTTTGGTGAAATCGAGTGGTCTTTAGCGAGAGTAATGAGTTACGCTAAAGAACATGTCGGACCTTACCCATGGCGACGACGCTGCCGCCGTGAACTCCCTGCGCTCCGCCGTGATGCGGCTGTCGCGTCGACTCAAGCACCAGCGGGTCGACGAGTCGCTGAGCCCCACCGAGATGTCGGTGCTGGGCACCCTCTCCCTCTGCGGGAAGGCCACCCCCGGTGAGCTCGCCCGCAAGGAGCACGTCCAGCCTCCGTCGATGACCCGCATCGTCGCACTGCTGGAGGCCAAGGGACTGGTCCGCCTGGAGCCGCACCCCGAGGACCGGCGCCAGAAGGTCGTCACGAAGACGGAGCAGGCCGAGGCCATGCTCGAAGAGAGCCGCCGTAAGCGCAACGCCTTCCTGGCCACCCTGGTCGAGGGGCTCGACGAGGACGAGTGGGCGAAGATCCGCGCAGCCGCCCCCGTGCTGGAGAAGCTCGCACACCTGTAAGCAGCGTTCACGAGGAGGCGAACCCTTTTGAGTCCGGGACCCGGAGCAGACTCCGCACCCGCACCGACCACCCACAACTCCCCGCCCGTCCCCAAGCCCCGTTCCTCGATGTTCAGCTCACTGAAGGTCAGGAACTACCGCCTCTTCTTCCTCGGCCAGGTCGTCTCCAACACCGGCACCTGGATGCAGCGCATCGCCCAGGACTGGCTGGTGCTGAGCCTCACCGGCTCCGCCACCGCCGTCGGCATCACGACGGCCCTCCAGTTCCTGCCCATGCTGCTCTTCGGCCTCTACGGCGGCGTCCTCGTCGACCGGCTGCCCAAGCGCGGCACGCTGCTCGTCACACAGACCTCGATGGCCGTCACCGGCGTCGCGCTGGCCGTCCTCACCCTCTCCGGCCACGTCCAGGTCTGGCACGTCTACCTGGCCGCCTTCGTCGTCGGTCTGGCGACCGTCGTCGACAACCCGGCCCGTCAGTCGTTCGTCTCCGAAATGGTCGGCCCGGACCAGTTGCAGAACGCGGTCAGTCTGAACTCCGCGAACTTCCAGTCGGCCCGTCTGATCGGCCCCGCCGTGGCCGGCCTGATGATCACCGGCGTCGGCACCGGGTGGGCGTTCCTCGCCAACGGCCTGTCCTTCGTGGCGCCCATCGCCGGTCTGCTGCTGATGCGGGCCCGCGAGCTGCACGCCGTCGAGCGGGCGCCGCGCGGCAAGGGCCAGCTGCGGGAGGGGCTGCGCTACGTGGCCGGACGGCCTGAGCTGATCTGGACCATCGCCCTGGCCGGGTTCGTCAGCACCTTCGGCTTCAACTTCCCCGTCTACCTCTCCGCCTTCGCCGACGACGTCTTCCACGCGGGCGCCGGCTCCTACAGCCTCTTCAACACCCTGATGGCGGTCGGCTCCCTGGCGGGCGCGCTGCTCGCCGCCCGGCGCGGTACGGCCCGGATGCGGGTGCTGATCGTGGGGGCGGTGGCCTTCGGCACGATGGAGATCGCCGCCGCGTTCGCCCCCTCGCTGTGGCTGTTCGCCCTGCTCATGGCCCCCATAGGCATGTTCGGCATGACGGTGAACGTGACGGCCAACAGCAGCATCCAGATGTCCACCGACCCGAGCATGCGGGGCCGCGTGATGGCCCTGTACATGATGGTCTTCATGGGCGGAGCGCCGCTGGGCGCGCCGATCGCCGGCTGGATCACGGACGCGTACGGCGTCCGGGCGGGCATGGCGGTGGGCGGCGCGATCACCGCCACCGCCGCCGTGACGATCGCCCTGCTCCTGGCCCGCGTCGGCGGCCTGCGCCTGTCGGTGGGCTGGAACCACGGGCATCCGCACATGGGGTTCGTACCGCGGCAGCGGGAGCCGGAGCCGGAGCGGCTGGCCACGGTGGCGTGAGCGCCGTGGCCGCTCCACCGGCGCGGCGGGTTGCCGCGCCGGTAGGGCCGCCCGGCAGGCGCTCAGACCCTGCGGGCCAGCACCTGCCCCGGCCAGTCGTCCGTCCCCTGGTAGGTCTGCGTGCGGACGAAGCCGTTGTTCTCGTAGTAGCGGACGAGCTTGCCGTCGGCGCCCGCGTAGCAGTCCACCCGGAGCAGGGAGACGCCCGCCCGGCGGGTCTCCTCGGCGGCGTGGGTGATCAGGGCGCTGCCCACACCGTGGCCCTTGAAGCGGCGGTCGGAGGCGAGCCAGTGGATGTAGCGCTCGGGCTCGCCGGGCGGCGGGAGGTGGGAGAGATAGGCGCCGGGGGCGCCGGTGAGGGTCAGGGTGGCGGCCGGGACTCCGCCGGCCTCGGCGATGAACACGCTGCCCTCGTCCATGTGCCGGGTCACCGACTCCACCGTCCTCGGGTTCTCCGACAGCGGCTTCGTCCCCCACTGCCCCGTGCGCCCCTGCCCGGCCAGCCACTCCACACAGCTGTCGAGCATGCCGAGTATCGCCGGGATGTCGTCGCGTCCGCCGTCCCTGATGGTGATCTCCATCCCGTCATGGTGCCAGGCTGGATGCCATGAGACTCTTCGCCGCCGTGCTGCCGCCCGAGGACGTGACCAGTGAACTGGCCGCCGAGGTGGCCGAGTTGAGGAAGTTGCCCGGTGCGGACGGGCTGCGCTGGACCGGCCGCCCCGGCTGGCACTTCACCCTGGCCTTCTACGGAGAGGTCGACGACGACCTCGTACCGGACCTGTCGGCGCGGCTGGAGCGCGCGGCCCGTCGCACGGCCCCCTTCCCGCTGGCGCTGCGCGGCGGCGGCCAGTTCGGGCACGGGCGGGCGCTGTGGGCGGGCGCCGACGGAGACCTGGCGACCCTGCGGCTGCTGGCGGACCGCGGTGAGGCGGCGGCGCGGAAGGCCGGCGTGCCGATGGGGGAGCACCGGCGGTACAAGGCCCACCTGACGGTGGCACGCAGCCGGTCGGCGCTGGACGTACGGCCGTATGTCGATGCCCTCGCCGATTTCACCAGCCGGACCTGGACGGTGTCCGACCTCGCGCTGGTCCGCAGCAACCTGCCGACGTCCGGGGTGGCGGGCGAGCAGCCCCGCTATGAGGCGGTCGCCCGTTGGCCGCTCGGAGGGGGCGGCTAGCTCGGTTCCGTGGGGCCGGGGGTGGGGAGCGTCGGTGGTGCTGGGCGGGCGGGCTCGTTACGAGGTGGGCGCCGGTCGGGTGCTCGCGGGGGCCGGTTAGGCTCGGTCCCGTGGACCCGAAAACCCGGAACCGGATCATGGCCGGTGCGCTTGTGCTGATGTTCGTGCTGGTGGCGCTGGCGGCGGCCCTCGGCAAGTGACCGAGGGCCCCCGCGCCGACCCGTTCGCCTACCAGGCGAACGCCTCGGGAGACGGCCCCGGGCCCGGGAAGATCTCGTCCAGCCCTTCCAGCAGCTCCTCGCTCAGCTCCAGTTCCACCGCGCGCAGGGCGGATTCGAGCTGCTCCGCCGTGCGCGGGCCGACGATCGGGCCGGTCACGCCGGGGCGGGTGAGCAGCCAGGCCAGGGCGGCCTCGCCGGGCTCCAGGCCGTGCTTGTCGAGCAGGTCCTCGTACGCCTGGATCTTCGCGCGTACCTCGGGGCCTGACATGGCGCCCGCGGCGCGCCCCGCGCTGCGTCGACCGCCCTCGACCTCCTTCTTCAGCACGCCGCCGAGCGCACCGCCGTGCAGCGGCGACCACGGGATGACGCCGAGGCCGTACTCCTGCGCGGCCGGGATGACCTCCATCTCGGCGCGGCGTTCGTAGAGGTTGTAGAGGCACTGCTCGCTGACCAGGCCGATGGTGCCGCCGCGGCGGGCGGCGGTCTCGTTGGCCTGGGCGATCTTGTAGCCCGGGAAGTTGGACGACCCGGCGTACAGGATCTTGCCCTGCTGGACCAGGACGTCGATGGCCTGCCAGATCTCGTCGAAGGGGGTGGCGCGGTCGACGTGGTGGAACTGGTAGAGGTCGATGTGGTCGGTCTGCAGCCGCTTGAGCGATGCGTCGACGGCCCGCCTGATGTTCACGGCCGACAGCTTGTCGTGGTTGGGCCACGCCTCGCCGTCGGCGCCCATGTTGCCGTACACCTTGGTGGCGAGGACGACCTTCTCGCGGCGCTCGCCGCCCTTGGCGAACCAGTTGCCGATGATCTCCTCGGTACGGCCCTTGTCGTCGCCCCAGCCGTAGACGTTCGCCGTGTCGAAGAAGTTGATGCCCGCGTCCAGCGCCGCGTCCATGATCGCGTGGCTGTCGGCCTCGTCGGTGTGCGGACCGAAGTTCATGGTGCCGAGGACGAGTCGGCTGACCTTGAGTCCCGTGCGTCCGAGCTGCGTGTACTTCATGCCAGCACGCTAGTCGCGTGGAGTGCGCTCTAGGCAAGCGATTCGACCTTGACGCTAACTGTTGGTTAGTGCTTTCCTTTCGTGAGCGTTAGCTTGAACTTTCAATTTGATTGGAGAGAGAGCACCGTGACCCCCACCACGCCTGCCCGCAGGGCCCTTGTCGCCGCCCTCGCCGCGGCGGCCCTCGCCGTCCCGGTCGCCGCCACCCCCGCGACAGCGGCCACGCCGAGCGCTGCCGCGCACCACGCCGGGTACGGCGAACAGGCGCGCCTCGCCTACCAGAAGTACGTCGCCGCCCGCGTCCTCAAGGGCGTGTTCGAGCAGGGCGACACGGACGTCGTCGACCGTTACGTCCGCCCGGACTGCATCCAGCACAACCCGCTCGCGCCCGATGGCGCCGAGACGCTGAAGAACCTCGGCAAGGCCGTCCACCAGCAGTTCCCGGACGCCGAGTACGACATCAGGCGGGTCATCTCCGAGGGTGACCTGGTGCTGGTGCACTCGAACGTGGTGATGACGCCGGACACGCGCGGCCAGGCGGTCTTCGACATCTTCCGCTTCCAGGGCGGGAAGATCGCCGAGCACTGGGACGTGGGGCAGAGCGTGCCGGAGGGCTCCGCCAACGGGAACGACATGTTCTCCACGGAGAGTTGGCCGCGGACGGAGCGGCCGGGGGCGCCGTGGCTGACCGCGTACAACGAGAAGCTGGTCACCAAGGCCTTCGACCAGTTGCTCGTGCGGAAGGATCTGACCGCCGTCGACCGCTACTGGGGGTCCGAGTACCACCAGCACAACCCGAACATCGCGGACGGCGTGGCGGGCGTGAAGGCGGGGCTCGGCGGGTACTTCGAGGCGTTCCCGCAGCTGAAGGTCACACCGAAGCGGGTGATCGCCGAGGGTGACCTGGTCGCCGTGCACAGCCACTACGTCAACGTGCCGGGGGAGCGAGGGCAGGCGGTCGTGGATCTCTTCCGGGTGCGGGGCGGGAAGATCGTGGAGCACTGGGATGTGCTTCAGGACGTGCCGGCCACGTCCGCGAACGACAACGGGATGTTCTAGGACAGGGAGTTGCCAAGGGCGGCGAACACAGCCCTCGCCCGGGTGCCGTCCGGCAGCTGCCAGGCGCCGGTGACGTGACCGTCCGCGTCCTGGGGAGCCTCCTGGGCGGGCCGCAGCACCCGGTGGAGCCGGAGCACCGCCGTACCGTCGGAGCCGCGCAGCTCCGTGCCGTCCTGGTCGTCGGTGGCCGTGGCGGCCCAGTCCCCGGTGGGGAGGCCGTCACCGGTGCAGGCGTGGGTGACCTCGTGGTCGGGGGTGTCGGTGATGCTCTGGGCCATGGCCTGGGCGCGCCCTTCCAACAGGGCGAGCAACTGGGCGACCAGCACCGGGTCGTGGGGCCCGTCGTAGACCCAACGCGGGCCCAAGACGCCGTGCTCCATCGTGCCGACGAGAGCGTGCTCCGCGCCGTCGAGGGGAGCGCCTCGGTAGGTGAGCGGCACGAGGTAGTGGACCGGGGCGGGGCCGGAGGCGTCCGTGGCCACCATGAACTCGATGCCGACCTCGCCCTCGGGATCGTCCAGCCGGAAGCCGCCCGCCTTGGTCAACGCCGGTTCGCCGGTGCCGACGTACCAGGGGCGGGTGGGCAGCCAGGAGGCGAGCAGTTCGAGCTTGGTGGGCTTGAGGGTGGTGTGGTGGATGACGGCCATGCCGCTCAGCTTGTCATCAGTCGCGGGGGAACTCGTCGGTTTTCAGGGTGAGGCCGAGGAGGGTGGTGGTCATGTCGACGTCGCCGCCGAAGGTGACTGACGTCTCTGTGATGTACTCGCCGTCCTTGGGCTGGGTGTAGAGGTGACACTTGCCCTGGTAGGGATCGGCGACGAGGTAGACGGGGATCTCGGCGATGGCGAACGCGGCCTTCTTGGGGCCATAGTCGTTCGCAGCGGTGCTCTTCGAGATGACCTCGGCGACGAAAACGACGTCCTGGCAGCGCCAGAGCCCACTCGGGGCCTTCTCGGCATCCTCGGCCACGAGAGTCACGTCCGAGGCGAAGCCGTTCAGGTGCCCTGGATAGTCGATACGCACATCCGACTTCACGCGCTTGCGCGGGTACTTGGTGCGCAGTTGCTCGTAGATGTCGGCGATGATCTCCCAGTGCGTGTCCCGCTGCGGCGACATGAAGATGGTCCCCTCGACGATCTCGACCTTGTAACCCTCGGGGGTGGTCCGCTCAAGCGACTCGAACAGCGCGTCCAGAGTCAGCTCGTCGTCTTCCTCGGCCATCTCGATCCTGTCTTCAAGGACGGTCATCGTGGCGCTCCTCCCCGGCTGCCCCATGGACGAGTGCAGCCGCGCAGTTCAACGATACGCACAGTGACCGTGACACGGAGAGGAAGCTCACATGCCTGCCCCCGGCACCCAGCACCTCCTCCCCCTCCTCCACCGCACCCTCCCCGACACCGTCCTCGGCATCTACCTCCACGGCTCCGCCACCCTCGGCGGCCTGCGCCCCCACAGCGACATCGACGTCCTGGCCGTCGTACGCGAACCCGCCACCCACGCCCAACGCCGCTTCCTGGTCCAGGAGTTGCTGAAGGTGTCCGGCGGAGCCGCCCGCCCCGTCGAGCTCATCGTCGTCGTACAGGACGAGGTACGGCCGTGGCGCTTCCCGCCCACCCGCGACTTCCTGTACGGCGAGTGGCTGCGGGACGAGTACGAGCGCGGAGTCGTCCCCGGCCCCGAGCCCAGCCCCGACCTCGCCCCGCTCCTCACCATGGTCCTGCTCGCGGACGCCCCGCTGTACGGTCCGCCGCCCGCCGACGTCCTCGACCCCGTTCCGCACGAGGACCTGCGGCGGGCGATCGTCGCCGGAGTGCCCGAGCTGGTGGCCGAGTTGGACACCGACACCCGCAACGTCCTCCTCACCCTGGCCCGGATCTGGACCACCCTCGCCACGGGGGCCGTCCGTGCCAAGGACGCCGCCGCCGACTGGGTCCTCCCACGGCTCCCCGCCGAACACCGGCCCGTCCTGGCCCACGCCCGAGCCGTGTACCGCGGCGACGAGGCCGAGCGCTGGGACGACACCCTGGCCCCCGGCGTCCGCCCGTGCGCCGGGTTCCTCGTGCGGGCGATCGAGGATCAGGCGGCGAAAGGTAGCGCGTAGGGCTCGCCCAGGTCCCACGCCTGGTGCATCGCCTCCGCGAACGCCCCCGCGATCTTGTGCTCGCCGCTCGCGTTCGGGTGCGTGCCGTCGTACGTGTCGAGATGGATGTCGTACGACGGGGGCGGGGATGCCAACAGCAGGGGGGAGCGCGGCTCGTCCAGGTCCGCGACCGCCTTCGCGAGGAGTTCGTTGAAGCGGGCGACCTCGGCGGCGAAGGGCTCCTCCGACTCGGCGCGGACGTTCGGGATCACCGGCAGGACGGCGATCCGCACCCGCGGGTTCGCCGACCGTGCCTCGGCCACGAAGGCCCGTACGTTCCGCGCCGTCTGCTCGGCGTTCGTGTAGAAGCCGAGGTCGATCAGGCCCAGCGACACCAGCAGCACATTCGCCCGGCACGTCCGCACCGCCTCGCCGATCAGCGGCGCCATGTGCAGCCAGCCCTCGCCCCAGCCGGCCAGGTGGGCGCGGGGGAAGGCCGGATCGGGGTCGGCGTACTCGTACGACGTGGGCGCGTCCACGGCCTTGTCGTAGAGGGTCTCGCGCGGGCCGACGAGGGCGAACGGGCCGCCGTACGTCTCACGCAGGTGCTGCCACATGCGGTAGCGCCACGTGTGTTCGCCGGCGCTGCCGATGGTCTGGGAGTCGCCGACGGGCATCAACCTGAGCATCCGCTCATGATGGACGATCGCTACCGGAGGGTAGGGGCGGGAGTGGTGTGAAGCCGGACACGCCGCCGACAGTGCCCCCGCCGACCCGGCCTTCGAAACATCAGCCGGATGGCAGGCTTGGGGGCATGCGTCGACCGATCGCCCTTCTCGCCGGACTCCTGCTCGCGGGCGCCTGCGCCCTGCCCGCCTCCGCCGCCGACGGCAAGGGCACCGAGGACTTCACGATCAAGGACCCGCGCATCACGGAGTCCAGCGGCCTCGCCGCCTCGCGTCAGCACCCGGGCATCTACTGGACGCACAACGACCAGGACGAGGGCGCCTACCTCTACGCCGTCGACAGCGCCACCGGCGAGACCGTCGCGCGGATCACCATGACCGGCGTGGGCACCCCGCGCGACGTGGAGGCGATCTCCATCGGGCCGGACAACGAGATCTGGGTCGGCGACATCGGCGACAACGACGGCGTGCGGTGGCCGTACGTGTGGATCTACCGGCTCCCCGAGCCCAGGACGCTGAAGGACCGGACGATCCGCGCCACGCAGTACGTGGTGAAGTACACCGACGGCAGCCGCGACGCCGAGTCGCTCGTCGTGCACCCGAAGACCGGGCGCGTCTACATCATCGACAAGCAGGAGGACGGCGGGCACCTGTACGAGGGTCCGGCCGAGCTCTCCTCCTCCGGCACGAACGTCTTCAAGCCCACCGTCCCCGTCGACATGTGGGCCACCGACGCCGCCTTCTCCCCGGACGGCAGAACCCTCGCCGTACGCGGCTACTTCGGTGGCGTCGCCTACGACTGGAACGGCGGCAAACTCAAGCGGCTGGAGCGCATCAGCGTGCCCCTCGGCCAGGGCGAGTCCGCCAGCTACTCGACCGACGGCACCAAGCTCATGCTCGGCAGCGAGGGAGTCGGCAGCGCCGTGGTGGCGGAGGACGCTCCCGGGGACGCCGGGTCCTCCGACTCGTCCTCCAGCAGCGGTGGTTCGGCCTCGTCCGACGACGGTGGCGACGGCGGCAGGACCGGAGACCTCAAGGTCGGAGGCATCGCCGTACTCGTCGGTGTCGTCGTGGTGTTCGGGCTCCGGCGGCTGTTGCGGAGGGGATGAGAGGGGATCGCGCAGGTTCGCGAGCACGGCAGTGGGCGCTGACGCGGGCCCTGATAGCGTCACCCGGACCCTGCCCGCCGATCTTGTGATTCCGCGCGAAGGACCATCCCGCTCCGCATGGACAACCCGCCCGTGCCACCCGACGTCGCCCAGGTGCTCCGGCACAACCGCACGCTGCTGTACCGGCACACAGCCTCGCGCCTCGCGCTCGCCGCGGGTCTGCTCGCGGTTCCGTTCGTGGCGCACACGGTCGGGTACGACGCGGCCCTGCCCGCGTTCGCCGTCCCGGCCGCCTTCCTCGTCCTGATCTTCCTCATGCTCCGGCTGCGCCACGGCTCGCGGCTCAGGGCATGCGGGCAGGTGCTGCGCACCTATCCCCTGGAGTATCGGACGCGGGTGTCCAAGAAGGGCTCCGAGTGGAAGTACCTCGGCACCGTGTTCACCATCCGGCTCTCGGTGCGCGGGCAGCACGGGGCCCCCTCGCTGCGTGCGGTCAACGCCTCCACGGTGCGCCGCTGGCCGGAGGAGGCCGAGGAGGGCGGCGCCTGGTTCGCCGGTGACCCGGTCTTCGGCGGCGTCATGATCGTGCCGGGCAGCAACGCCATGCTCTTCGTGCAGCCCGCGCCCTGGGCGAAGTACGAGGGGGAGCGCGCGCAGGCCGGTGCGCAGCGAGCCCTCCTCGCCGAACAGGCCGGAATCTCCCGGCTGTTGGAGAAGGAACCGAACATCATGGTGGGCGGATGAAGCGCGTTCTCGGCTGGGCGAGCGGTGTCGTCCTCGCCTTCGTCATGGCCTTCTGGTGCGTCACCGCGACCGCCGACATGGCCCTGTCCGCCGGTATCTACGGCACCCCGGGCACGTACAAGGTGGAGCGCTGCTACGACACCGACCTGAGCGGTAAGCACTCCGCATACGACTGCCACGGGGACTTCACGCCCGACGGCGCGACGGCCGCCGACTACGTGTCCCTCAAGGACACCGGACGCGACTATCCGGACGGTACGGAGTTCGCGGCGCGGCAGGGTATCGAGCCGGAGACGCTCCAGCGGGTCGGGTTCTGGGGCGTCGTGGGTGAGCTCTGGCAGGTGTCGATCTGCGTGGCCGTCCTCGCGGTCCTCGCGTACCAGGCGATCAAGCCGCGCGGGGCGGACCGACGCGGCGAAGACCATCGCCGGGAACCCTCGCGGCGCCAGCGGGTGGCCGACCGGGTGGGTTACGCCGTCCTGGTCGCCGTCCCCGTGGGGTTGCTGAGCTGGATCGCCATGGTCGCGGAGCCGACGCCCTAGGGGCTGCCGGCCGTCCCCAGGCCTCGTTCCCCGGTCCCGTCCCCAGGTCTCATCCCTGGCTCTCGTCCCCGTCGGCACCCACTGCCGACCTCGCGCGCCGCGCGACGAACACCTCCAGCCCGTCCAGGATCCGCTGCAACCCGAACTCGAAGTGGTCGAAGTCGGGGCCCCAGGTGTCCTCGTCGAGGGTCGCGAGGAGCGGGTAGCGGCCGGACGCCATGATCTTCTCCAGCATCGGCGTCTGGGCCTGCCAGAACTCCGTGTCCGTCAGGCCCGTCCGGCGCTCCGCCTCCTGCGCGTACAGCCGGGTGCGCGCGGCCCCGACGACGTACCCGTCGATCATGATGATCGCCGAGACCAGCTCGGGGTCGGGCAGGCCCATCGGCTTGATGCGGTCGAGCACCTTCTCCATGCCGTCGAGCGCGCTCGGGCCCAGGATCGGGCGGGACTGGTTGACCTGGAGCAGCCAGGGGTGGCGGCGGTAGAGGTCGAGGGTCGCGCGGCCCATGGCCGCCAGTGCCGAGCGCCAGCCGCCGTCGCCGAGGTCGGCCGGGTTCTCGGAGGGGCGCTGGACGCGGTCCAGCATGAGGTCGAGCAGCTCGGCCTTGCCGGGGAGGTAGCGGTACAGCGACATCGTGCCGGTGCCCAGCTCCGCGGCGACCCGGCGCATGGACAGCGACTCCAGCCCCTCGGTGTCCGCGACCCGGACGGCCGCTTCCACGATCTGGTCCAGGGTCAGGGCCGGCTTGGGTCCGCGACTGGGCCGCCGGCCCGTCTCCCACAGGAGCTCCAGGGTGCGGACGATATCGCCGCTGCCACTGGTCTCCGTACCGCCGGTACCGCCCTTGCCGCTCGTCATGCACTTCAGCTTAAGTCCTTCGGGAAAAACTGGGTACGCTGTACGCGCAATCGGGTACGGTGTACTCAGTTATCCGAGAGGGGGACCCCATGACAGAAGGAAGCGTCGGGAGCGACGGATACGCGGTGCGGGCCGAAGGGCTGGAGAAGCGCTACGGCGAGAAGCGCGCCCTGGACGGCTTCGACCTGGCCGTACGGGAGGGCACGGTGCACGGCCTGCTCGGGCCCAACGGCGCGGGCAAGACCACCGCCGTACGCATCCTGTCCACGCTGGTCAAGCTGGACGGCGGCCGGGCGACGGTGGCCGGACTGGACGTGGCCCGCCGGCCGCGCGAGGTGCGGGCGCGGATCGGGCTCACCGGGCAGTACGCGGCCGTGGACGAGGTGCTCACCGGCCGGCAGAACCTGGAGATGTTCGGCCGGCTCTTCCACCTGGGCGGCAGGCGGGCCAAGCTGCGCGCCACGGAACTGCTGGACCAGTTCGACCTGACCGACGCCGCCGACAAGGGCGTCGGCAAGTACAGCGGCGGGATGCGGCGCCGCCTCGACCTCGCCGCCTCGATGATCCTCGCCCCGGCCGTCCTCTTCCTCGACGAGCCGACGACGGGACTCGACCCGCGCAGCCGGGGTGAGGTCTGGGAGTCGGTGCGGGCGTTGGTGGCGAGCGGTACGACGGTCCTGCTGACCACGCAGTATCTGGAGGAGGCCGACAAGCTGGCCTCGCAGATCACCGTCATCGACCAGGGGCGGGCCATCGCCGACGACACCCCGGACGGGCTGAAGAACCTCGTCGGCGGCGACCGTATCGAGGTCGTGGTCGCCGAACGGTCCGACATCCCGCGCGTGGTGAAGGTGGTCGCCCGCGTCTCGGACGGTGAACCCGAGGCCGACGAGGAGGAGTCGCGCGTGCACGCCCCGGTCACCGACCGGGTGTCCGCGCTGACCGAGGTGGCCCGGACCCTCCAGGACGAGGGTGTCCAGGTCGAGGACATCGGGCTGCGCAGGCCGAGCCTCGACGACGTCTTCCTGCGGCTGACCGGACACCGCACCGAGTCCACCCCCTCAGCGGAGAAGGAGCCCGTCGCATGACCGCCGTAGACCTGACCGTCCCGGCCACGCACGGCCGCCTGTACTGGGCCCTCGCCGACGTCTGGAACGTCGTCCGGCGCGGCCTGACCCACTACCAGCGCCAACCGGTCAACATCGCCTGGCAGCTGGGCTTCCCGATCCTGTCCGTGCTGCTCTACGGCTATGTCTTCGGCAGCGCGATGAAGGTGCCCGGGGGCGGGAACTACACGGACTTCCTGATGCCGGGCATGTTCGTGATGACGATGGCGTTCGGCTTCATCAACACCGCCACCCTCGTCGTCTACGACTCGACGAAGGGCGTCATCGACCGCTTCCGTTCCATGCCGATGGCCTCGTCCGCGGTCGTCGCCGGGCGCGGGATCACCGATCTGCTCGCCGCCTGCGCCGAGTTGGCGATCATGATGCTGACGGCCTTCGCGATGGGCTGGCGCCCGGACGGCGGTCTCGGCTTCCTCGGTGCCTTCGGCCTGCTGCTGTGGCTGCGGTTCGCGCTGATCTGGATCGGGGTGTGGCTGGGCCTGCTCGTTCCCAACCCGGAGGCCGCCGGCGGCCTGTTCGCCGTGGCCTTCCCGCTCACGATGATCTCCAGCATCTTCGTCGCGCCCCAGCTGATGCCCGACTGGCTGGGCTGGGTGGCGGCCTGGAACCCGATCTCCTCCACGGCGGCGGCCAGCCGCGAGCTGTTCGGGGTGCCGGGCGCGGCGGTGGCCGGGGGCTCCTGGATCGAGCAGCACGCGCTGCTGATGGCGGGGGTGTGGCCGGTGATCCTCACGGCGATCTTCCTGCCGCTGGCGGTACGCCGGTTCCAGAAGCTGAGCCGGTGACCCTAGGACCGGCGGCCGAGCCGTCGGCCGGCCGGTGGTGAACCGGTGAATGCCGCGCACCTCCTTGACGTGCCCATGGTGCGTCAGTTTCCTGGGAGGTGCGCGGTGTATGGGAGCGCTCCCATCGTTCCGGGGCCGCGCCACCCCGAGAGGAACAAGGGACATGTTCCGCAGCTTGCGAAGAGCACTGTGCGCGGTGGCCGCCGCGCTTCTGCTACCGCTGGGGGCCGGTGCGCAGCCGGCCGAAGCGTCCGCGCCCGGCGCCGTACAGGCCGCCGAGGCCGGCGCCGGCTACTGGCACACCAGCGGTCGGCAGATCCTGGACGCGTCCGGGCAGCCGGTCCGGATCGCCGGGATCAACTGGTTCGGATTCGAGACCGGCAACCACGTCCCGCACGGCCTCTGGTCCCGCGACTACAAGAGCATGCTCGACCAGATGACCTCGCTGGGCTACAACACCCTCCGCCTGCCGTTCAGTGACGACATCCTCAAGTCCGGCACCCTGCCGGACAGCATCAACTTCGACGGCGGCAAGAACGCCGACCTCCAGGGCCTGACGTCCTTGCAGGTCATGGACAGGATCGTGGCGTACGCCGGTCAGATCGGCCTGAAGATCGTCCTGGACCGGCATCGCCCCGACGCGGCCGGCCAGTCCGCGCTCTGGTACACGACGGCGGTCCCCGAGTCGACGTGGATCGCCAACCTGAAGGCGCTGGCGACGCGTTACGCCGGCAATCCGACCGTCGTCGGTATCGACCTGCACAACGAGCCGCACGACCCCGCCTGCTGGGGCTGCGGCGACACGACGCGCGACTGGCGCCTGGCCGCCCAGCGGGCCGGCAACGCCGTCCTGTCCGCCAATCCGGATCTCCTCGTCATGGTCGAGGGCGTGCAGTCGCACGACGGCGTCAACGGCTGGTGGGGCGGCAACCTCATGGGGGTGGCCCAGTACCCGGTCCAGCTGAACGTCCCGAACCGGCTCGTGTACTCGGCCCACGACTACGCCACCAGCGTGGCCCAGCAGCCCTGGTTCAGCGATCCGTCGTTCCCCGCCAACATGCCGGGCGTGTGGGACAAGTACTGGGGTTACATCTTCAAGCAGAACATCGCCCCGGTCTGGCTGGGCGAGTTCGGTACGACACTCCAGTCGACGGTGGACCAGAAGTGGCTGACCGCGTTGGTGACGTACCTGCGGTCGACGTCGACGTACGGCGCGGACTCGTTCCACTGGACCTTCTGGTCCTGGAACCCCAACTCCGGTGACACGGGCGGCATCCTCAAGGACGACTGGTCGACCGTGGACACGGTGAAGGACGGGTACCTGGCGGCCATCAAGGCGCCGGGCTTCCCGGGAGGCGGCGGGGGCGACCCCGACCCGGACCCCGACCCCGGCGGCAACGGTGCCTGCGGCGCCGCCTACACCGTCAGCAGCGACTGGGGCGGCGGCTTCAACGCCGAGGTGAAGGTGACCAACACGGGGGCGGCGCCGCTCACCTCCTGGAAGGTGACCTGGACCTGGTCCGGCTCCCAGCGGGTGACCTCCATGTGGAACGCGTCCTACACACAGACCGGCGCGACGGTGACCGCCTCCAACGCCGCACACAACGGGGCGGTGCCGGTGGGCGGTTCGGCGAGCTTCGGGTTCGGGGGCGCGCCTGGGGGCGGGGGTGTGCCGAGCGTGAGTTGTGCCGCCGGATGACCGGTGTGAACGGGCTCCTGGCCTCGTCGGCGACGGAGCCCGTTCGAACTACGCGAACTGGCGGCGGGTGAGGCGGGTGAGAAGGGCGCCGTTGGGGAAGGTGGTGCGCTCGGCGACGTCGAAGACGGTGGGGTCGAAGGCGCCGTCGAACACCGGGACTCCGGTTCCGGCGACGACCGGATAGGTCTTGATCAGCAGCTCGTCGAGCTCGGGCAACAGGGCGCCCGCGAGCCGGCCGCCCCCGCAGAGCCAGATGTCCAGCCCGGTCTCCCGTCCAGCGCCCACCTCGCCCTTGAGCTCGCGGACGAGGGCGAGCGGGTCGCTCGGTACGACGGTGACGGCCGGGTCGGTGTCCGGCTTGAGGGTGCTGGACACCACGTACTGGCGAAGGTGCGCGTACGGGCTGGTGATCCCGTTGTCGAGGGGGAGGCGGTAGGTGCCGCGACCCATGACGACGGTGTCGAAACGCCGGTTGGGCGCGTCGCCGACACCGGCGGCCGCGCGGTAGGCGGTCGGGACGGTCTCCGGGTACAGCTCGTTCATCCAGGCCGAGTAGGCGGCGGCCTGCCGCTCGTCGCCCTGCGGAAAGAAGTCGAACTCGCCGCCGGGGCCGGCGATGCGGCCGTCGATCGAGACGCCGATGTAATACACGAGCTTCCGCATGGTGCCCCCACATGTAGTACTCTGATTGTAGTGGTTTGAACGTAGTACTACATCTGGAGTGGTGTCAATGGTGAGACGCAACGACCAGCGGCGCGCGGCCCTCGTTGACGCGGCGATCGAGGTGCTGGCCCAGGAGGGCGCACGCGGCCTGACTTTCCGGGCCGTGGACGCCGGGGCCTCCGTTCCCGCCGGGACGGCGTCCAACTACTTCGCCAGCCGTGACGACCTGTTCACCCAGGTCGGTGCCCGGGTCTACGAGCGACTCCAGCCCGACGAGGCCACGATCGCCCGCCAGCGGGAGGCCGGCCGCGACCGGGAGACCTACGCCGAGCTGATGCGCGAACTCGTCGGCCGCATCGCCTCTTTCCGCACCGGCTACCTCGCCCTGCTGGAGCTCCGCCTGGAGGCCACCCGCCGCCCCGAACTGCGCAAGGTCCTCACCGAGCGGGTCCGGGCCGATGTCGACGCCAACGTCGCCTATCACGAGGCATCCGGCCTCCCCGGCGACGCCACGGCCGTCAAACTGCTCATACTGACGCTGAACTGGCTGATCGTCGAGCAGCTCACCCTGCCGGACGTCTTCACGGAGGCGGAGCGCGAACAACTGGTGACGGCCGCGGTGGAGCGCATTGTGGCGGGGGAGTAGGTGACTGGGCCCTGCTGTGCTGGTTCATGACATGAGAGGTGGGCGCGCAGGACCTCGGCGATGGTTGCGACGCGCGGTGTCCCGTCATCTGTCCAGCGGGCACGGGAGGTCGCGGAGTCCGCGTCCCGGGGCGCACTTCACCACGGCCAGGCTCAGGTACGAGGGGCGTTCGAGGTAGAAGCCGAGTGCCACGTCGCCGCCGGATGCCAGTCGCTCGGCGGCGGAGGCGGTGAGGCCGGTGAGGCGACGGGCCTCGCGCTGGGTCGGGGATGCGAACCGAGGTGCGTACTCGGTCAACCGGTCACTGAGCCACGCCGTCGCCGCACTCGGATCCGGCCACGTGCCACGCACCAGTGCCCGTGGCTTGACGAGCCAGTACGCCGTTTCCAGCGGCGGCAGGTCCGACGTCGGGAACTGCGCGGCCACTTCGCGGTAGCGCTGAACCAGTTCCGGTCGGCTTCCTGCGGGTGGAGGGTCCGGGTGGGGCGGGCGTCTCAGTGCTTCCTGGTCGAAGCGGGCCTTGGGGCCCGTCCACAGGTAGGCGTGGTGGTGCACGGGGTGTCCAGTTCGGTGTGCGCGCACGTGCGGATCGGGGAGGGGGCGGCAGCCGGTCCTGGTCGGGTGCTGGTCGGGGGTACGCCGTTCCAGGACCGGCTGGGGAGGGGAGAGGGGCCTCAGGCGGGCAGGTCGAAGCGGGCCGGGTCGATGCCGGCCGCGTGCAGCTCGGCCGACGTGAAGCGCAGCGGTGGTGCCTCCGGCCGCTTGCTGTCGCCCAGGGCCCAGGCATCGGCGCCGATTTGGGCCAGGGTCACGCATGACTCGCCGTCGGGGTGGGTGTTGCCGCCGCATGCCTTGACGAACGAGGCGGCGGAGAGGTCGAGCGCGTACAGGTCGATTCCGTTCAGCATTGCTTGCACCTTCCTGCTCGGCTGGTGGAGTTCGGGGAGGGGACCGACACTCGCCCTATGCACGTCCGTGCACGCCCGAGGTGTGGTCCCGGATCTCGGTGGCGTGACGCCTGGCCTGCGCCATGTCACCGGACTGCTCGCAGGCGAGAAGCTGCCGCCAGTTCGCGGCGCAGACGTCGCAGCCGGTGGCGGGGGCACAGTCGAGCAGCCAGGCGTCGAAGCCGGTGGGTAACTGCGTTGTCATGGGTCGCCTCCCCGGGGTGGTGTGGCTTCGGGGATGACCGTAGGGAGGGGGAGGGGAGCGAGGGGTGGAATATTCGCCGTTATTCTCGCGCTGTCACTCTGGATGCATGGACATTCACTCAGGGGGAGCGACAGGCTGGGTGCGCAACGTCGTCGAGGAGCAAGGGAGTTGTCATATGGCACGTAGGTTGCGCTTCAACGGGACCGGGAGTGACGGTGACGGATGCCCGTCCCTGCACGAGGACTTGGACAGCGGAGAGATCATCGTGCACGGTCCTGCGCTGACGGACGCCGCTGATGTGGCGCAGCTCCAGCACCTCTCGGAGGGAGAGGTCGCGGTCGTGGTGCCTCGTGAGCTGCTGGTGGACTGGGCGCCGAAGGTGCGGACGCGCAAGGTGCGGACGATCGATCTGGATGAGTTCAGCGGCTTGTTCAGCAAGTTCGAGCACACCGCATGGCGGTTGGAGACCCGGCGGCGGTACGCGAGTGATGAAGCCAGTGACCGTTGGGAGAGCTTCATCGAGACCGGGAGCGTCGTCGAGGACTGGCCGGAAGGCGCGCCTGTCAGGGCGTTCCGCGACACGATGCGCGCGCAGACGGCACAGGGGAAGCGTGTCGAGCGGGTGCGCATTGTGGACCAGCCCGCCACCACCGGTCAGCGCTACCTTCTCGACGGCGCCAGGTGGAACATCGCGACAGGTGAGGACATCCGCAACATGTGGCGTGCCGACGCGGAACGGCTCTGCCTCCCCGCCGAGGACTTCTGGCTGTTCGACAGCCGCCTCATCGCACTCCTCCAGTTCGATGACGACGACCAGCTCACCCATGTCGATCTCATCACGGAACCGGCAGAGGTGGTGCGCTGCGCCATGATCCGGGATGCTGCTTGGCACCACGCCGTACCGTGGCAGCAGTTCACGGCGGAGATGCACAGCGGCGCATAGGAGCATGAATGGGTACCGGTGAGCACGGACTATCAGAGGGCACGCGAAGAACTGGGCCGAAGGCTCAGGGAACTGCGCGTCGAGAGCCCTGATGGCCGGCTCACCGGTACCGAACTGGCCCGACGGCTGGGGTGGCCGCAGTCGAAGATCAGCAAGCTGGAGAACGGCAGGCAGACCCCTACGGATGACGACCTCCGGGCATGGGCTGAGGTCGTAGGGCAGCCAGCGGTGTTCCCGGAACTGCGCGCTCGCCTGAAAGGTTTCGAGAGTCACATCCGTTCCTGGCGGCGCCAGCTGGCGGCGGGGCATGCGCCTGTGCAGGAGAACTGGAACACCCTCGTCAACGAATCTCGGACCCTGCACGTGTGGAACAACCACGTCGTCAACGGCATGCTTCAGACTGCGGACTATGCCAGGAACCTCTTCGAGCGCTATGCGGAATTCCGACGCTCTCCACGGGACGCGGAGGACGCTGTGCGAGCCCGTATGAAGCGGCAGGAGTGGCTGTACCTGCCGGGCAGGCAGTTGAAGGTGCTCATGTGGGAGGGGGCGCTGCGGGCGAAGGTGTGCCCCCCGGAGGTTTTGGTAGCTCAACTCGACCGCCTTCTCGGCGTGGTGGGCATGGACACCATCCACCTCGGCATCGTGCCGCTGGATGCTGCACTGCCTCTACCGCCGGGAGGTGCGTTCTGGATCCTGGATGATCGCTTGGTCACCGTCGAGGACTGGCACGCCGAACTCTGGCTCGACGACGCTGAAACGATCGCCCTCTACCGCCGCGTCTGGGACACCTTCGCCGAGTCGGCCGTGTACGGCACCGACGCCCAGCAGGTAATCGCCCGAGTCCGCCGCAGCATCAAGGTCTGAGGACGTACGGCCGTACCACGTCGTCGGACGTCTCCCAGAGCGACCTCCGCGAGGGGAGGGCGGCCGGCCAGCACTCCTCGTCCTGCGGAAACGGCAGTCGATAGCCGGCCGCGCGGCACCGCTTGGCCCAGCGGTGCCACCGGGCGTCACGAGGGTTCGGTAGCCGCCATACGTACGGGTCCGGCGCCCTCACCTCGCCCGCGAGGTCCCGTTCGTCCACCGCAGGGCGGCTGAGCAGTCGGGCGACCGCGTCATAAACCCGCCGGAACATGAGCCCTCTCCAGTGTCTCGGTGAGCGTGAACCGGGCCCACACACACTTCGCGTACGGCTCCTGCCGGTGCCCCCAGGTGTCGGCCAACTCCTCCACCAGCGCGAGCCCGCGTCCGCCTTCCTCGTCCGGTCCGGAATCGCGTGGCCGAGGGAGCCGGTCCCTGTCCGGGTCGTGGACTTCCAGCACGAGTTCCGTGTTCTGGAGGGTGAGCGTGACCTCGACCTGGGCGTAGGAGATCCGGCAGTGCGTCACGGCGTTGGTGACGAGTTCGTTCGCCAACAGGCAGACGCTGTCGGCGGGTTCGTCGGTGATCCCCCAGTTCACGAGGGCTTTGCGGATGCGTTGGCGAGCGGTGGACACGTGTCGCCTGTGCTTGGGGATGCGGAAGGTTTCGGTTTCGGGCATGGGGGTGCCGTACCTCCTGACGTGTCGTCAAGGATGCGCTCTGCTGGGCGCCTTACGAAGCTAGGCTTGGATTCGGCATCGATGCAACCTGGATCGATGAATACATGCACGGATGGCGCTCGATCGAGTGATATGCGCGTGGGTTTAATCCCGGGTGTGGCAGTGTTGCCGCAGGAGAGGGGAGGGCCCATGCCTACAGGTGGACGGCCGACAGTGCGCAGCAGGCGACTGGGTACGGCGCTCAAGCAGTACCGGCAGGCCGCCAAGCTCGACCAGCCGCAGGCCGCCGAGATCATCGCGTCAAGTCAGGCACGCATCAGCCGTGTCGAGAGTGGGCACGCCACGCCACGCGTCATCGAGGTGCGGCTGCTGCTGGACGCCTACGGCATCACGGATTCAGAAGTGCGGGACAAGCTGGAGGAGTTGGCCAAGCACTCCAAGAACCGGGGCTGGTGGCTGGAGCATGCCGAGCATCTGAGGCCGGACTACGTCGATCACATCGCGTTGGAGGACGACGCTACTCACATCCGCGAGTGGCAGCCGATCATGGTGCCGGGGCTCCTGCAAACTCCCGCTTATGCAGAGGCGGTTGTCGCCGCCAGCCCTCACTACATCGAGCCGGAACGAGCGGCCGAGTTGGTGAAGGTCCGCATGGGGAGGCAGGCGAAGATCGAAGAGGGTGGAGCCTCGTACACGGCCATCCTCTGGGAAGCGGTTCTCACGCAACCGCTGGTGAGTGTTGAGATTCACCGGGAGCAACTGTCCGCGATCCTTGAAGTCGGGAAGCGGAAGAACGTCACCGTGCAGGTACTGCCGGTCAGTGCGGGCGTACTGGCGGGCTATTCCTGCGCTTTCTACTCCTTCAGCTTCGACGAGGAGCCGACGGTCGAAGCGGTCGCCATGGACAATCTGCGAGGCACATCTGTCCTTGAAGGGGCCGAGGACCTTGCCGCTTACGCCAATACGTTCGACCTACTACGATCGTCAGCATTGACACCGGACGCGAGCGCGAAGCTCATCCGAGGCATACTGCGGAGCTTGAAGGAAGACACATCGTGACCGAGGTTGTTAGCCCCTTCTGGAAGTCCTCGTACTCGGGCGCGGAGAACGCCTGCGTCGAGGTCGCCGACACCGCCCCCGGCGGCCGAGCCGTCCGCGACAGCAAGCAGCAGGATGGTCCCCTGCTCATCGTCTCCCGCGATAGCTGGCAGGAGTTTCTCCAGCGGATTGTGTAGTCGTCCCGCACACGACGAAGGGCGCCCCGCGGTGATCCGCCGGGGCGCCCTTCGCTGTTCTACGCCGGGGGCGACCCCGCTCAACTCCTGGAGGTGGGTGGTTCGGCGGGCTTTGGGTTCGGTGGGGCGCCGGTGGTGAGCTGTACGGCGACTGATCGCTCAGCCTTCAGCTGGAAATTGCCAGCGGCATGTTCACTCGTACGGCTGATCATGCGGTCGAACGGCCGCGATACATGTGTTCGTCCGATTACGTTCCGTCGCATGGTCAGTTCGCAGCATGACGCCACGCATCGGATCTTCCGTCAGGAGCCGGATCTCTTGGCCCGCCTCGTGCCGGAGACGGGCGTCGAGTTCCCCGAGTACAGCTCGATCGAGCCGCTCGACACAGATCTCACCGAGATCAGGCCCCTGGAGCGCCGGGTGGACAGCTTCTTCCGGGTCCGTACGGCCGACGACGAGGGTGGGTTTCTGCTCGCTGTCGAGTCGCAGAGTCAGCCGGACCCGGACAAGCACAACAGTTGGGCGTACTACTTGGCGCACATGTATGCCAAGTACCGGTTGCCACCGATTCTGTTGGTGGTGTGCCGGGACAAGAAGACGGCGGCGTGGGCGGCGGAGCCCATCCGCATCGGGCGCCGTTTCCATACGAGCATGGAGGTATTCCCCTTGGTCCTGGGTCCGATCGGCATTCGTGCGATCACCGACCCGGAGGAGGCGGCGAAGGACCTGGCCCTCACCACCTTCTCCATCCTCATCAACGCCAAGGACCCGGGCATCCTTGCCATACTGGACGCGGTGGCGCCGGTGCTGGGGCCCAATGCGGAATGGGCGGAATTCATCGAGGCCGGTCTGGACGAAGGTCCGGTCCGCGATCATTGGAGGAAACTGATGGCCGTGTACACCCCGAACTTCCCCGGCTTCGGCAGCGTGATGGAGGAGGCGTGGATCCGGGTCCACGGCGACGGTGAGGCGAAGGGGAAGGCCGAGGGGAAGGCCGAGGGGAAGGCCGAGGACATTCTTCGGGCTCTGGATGTGCGGGGCGTCGAAGTCTCCGACTCCGACCGGGAGCGGGTCATGGCCTGCGTCGACCTGGAGCTGCTGGGGACATGGTTCGACCGCTCCCTGACCGTGGAGACCGCCGAGCAGCTGTTCGCCGAGGCGTAGGCGGCCATGCGAAGGGCGCCCGGCTCATGCTCGCCGGGCGCCCTTCGTGGTTGTAGGAGATGCCGTTACAGCTTCTCGATCACGTAGTCGATGCACTTCGTCAGCGCCTCGACGTCCGCCGGGTCGATCGCCGGGAACATCGCGACGCGGAGCTGGTTGCGGCCGAGCTTGCGGTAGGGCTCGGTGTCGACGATGCCGTTGGCGCGCAGGACCTTGGCGATCGCGGCGGCGTCGATCTCGTCGGAGAAGTCGATCGTGCCGATGACCTGGGAGCGCTTGGCCGGGTCGGTGACGAACGGGGTGGCGTGCTTGGACTCCTCCGCCCAGCTGTACAGACGCGTCGAGGAGTCCTTCGTACGGGCCGTCGACCACGCGAGGCCGCCCTGGCCGTTGATCCACTCCAGCTGCTGGTTCAGCAGGAAGAGGGTGGACAGGGCCGGGGTGTTGTACGTCTGGTTCTTGCGGGAGTTGTCGATCGCCGTGGGCAGCGAGAAGAACTCCGGGACGTGGCGGCCGGACGCGTGGACGCGCTCGGCGCGCTCGATCGCCGCCGGGGAGAAGACGCCGATCCACAGGCCGCCGTCGGAGGCGAAGGACTTCTGCGGGGCGAAGTAGTAGACGTCGGTCTCGGAGACGTCGACCGGGAGGCCGCCGGCGCCCGACGTGGCGTCGACCAGGACCAGGGAGCCCTCGTCCGCGCCCGCCACGCGCTTGATCGGCATGGCGACACCGGTCGAGGTCTCGTTGTGCGTGAAGGCGTAGACGTCGACGCCCGCCTCGGCCTCCGGCAGCGGGTGCGTGCCGGGGTCGCCGGCGATGACCGTGGGCTCGGCCAGCCAGGGCGCCAGCTTGGCGGCCTTCGCGAACTTCGAGCTGAACTCGCCGAAGTTCAGGTGCTGCGACTTGTTCTCGATCAGGCCGTGCGTCGCGACGTCCCAGAACGCCGTCGAGCCGCCGTTGCCGAGGACGACCTCGTAGCCCTCGGGGAGCTGGAACAGCTCGCTGATGCCCTCGCGCACCTGGCCGACCAGGTTCTTGACCGGGGCCTGGCGGTGGGAGGTACCGAGAAGGGAGGTTCCGGTGGCGGCCAGCGCGTCCAGCGCTTCCGTCCGCACCTTGGAGGGGCCCGCGCCGAAACGTCCGTCGGCGGGCTTGATGTCAGCGGGAATCTGGATCTCAGCCACGAAGGGAGCGTAGCTGTTTCGGGAAACCTCGGTGAAACCTCGTCCGTCGGGTGAGACGGCGTTTCGGCTGGCGTCGGAGCTGGGGGCTGCCGCCCCCAGGCCCCCGCTCCGGCCCTGAAGGGGCCTTGTCCTCAAACGCCGGACGGGCTGGAATGCCGGGCGTCGGCTGGTTTGCTGGAGGCATGAGGGATCTAGAAGCTGCGCTGCGTACCGTTGTCCGGGGCGAGGTCGGGTTCGACGTCACCTCCCGGGCGTTGACGACCATGGACGCGTCCAACTACCGGCGCGTCCCGTTGGGTGTGGTGGCGCCACATGACGCCGACGACGTCGCGGCCGTACTGGAGGTGTGCCGCGACCACATGGTGCCGGTCGTGGCACGGGGTGGAGGTACCTCCATCGCGGGACAGGCCACCGGCACCGGGGTCGTCCTGGACTTCACCCGCCATATGAACCGGATCGTGTCCCTGGACCCGGAGACCCGCACCGCCGTCGTCCAGCCCGGCGTCGTCCTCGACCGTCTCCAGGGCGTCGCCGCCCCGCACGGGCTCCGCTTCGGCCCCGACCCCTCCACCCACAGCCGCTGCACGCTCGGCGGGATGATCGGCAACAACTCGTGCGGCTCGCACTCGGTGGCGTGGGGGACGACCGCGGACAGCGTGCGGGAACTGGACGTGATCACCGCGCGCGGGGCACGGCTGCGGCTCGGGCAGAGGTGGGCCGGTGCGCCGGAGGGGCTGCGGGACCTGGTGGAAGGGGATCTGGCCCGGCTGCGGACCGGCTTCCCCGAACTGCCCCGCCGTATCTCCGGATACGCGCTCGACGCCCTGCTGGCCGAGAACGGCGCCGATGTCGCCCGCTCCTTCTGCGGGAGCGAGGGCACCCTCGGAATCCTCACCGAGGCGGCCGTACGGCTGGTTCGGGCGCCACGCGCGCGTGCGCTCGCCGTGCTGGCGTACGCCGACGAGAACGCGGCGGCGGAGGCGGCCGGGGGGCTGCTGCCGTACGGGCCGCTGACGGTGGAGGGCATGGCGGCCGACCTGGTGCCCTCGCCGCACTCGCTGCCGCCGGGCGGCGCCTGGCTGTTCGTCGAGACGGGCGGGGAGTCGGAGGGAGAGGCACGCGCGCGTGCGGAGGCGATCGTGCGGGCCGCCGATGTCGTCGGCGCCCTGGTCGTCACCGATCCGGCCGGGCAGCGGGTCCTGTGGCGCATCAGGGAGGACGCGAGCGGTACGGCGACCCGGATGCCGGACGGGACGGAGGCATGGCCCGGCTGGGAGGACTGCGCGGTGCCGCCGGCGCGGCTCGGGGCCTACCTGCGGGACTTCCGCGCGCTGCTGACCGCCCACGGGCTGCGCGGCACGCCGTACGGACACTTCGGCGACGGCTGCATCCACGTCCGGATCGACTTCGACCTGCTCACGGAGGCGGGCATCGGCCGCTTCCGGCGCTTCTCGGAGGAGCTCGCCGAGGTCGTCGTGGCGCACGGGGGCTCGCTGTCCGGGGAGCACGGCGACGGGCAGGCACGGGCCGAGCTGCTGCCGAAGATGTACGGGGCGCAGATGGTCGCACTCTTCGAGCGGGCCAAGGGGGTGTGGGACCCGGACGACCTGCTCAACCCGGGGATGCTGGTGCGCCCGGCCCCGCTCGACTCGAACCTCCGCTTCTCCGTCCTGCCCCGCGAGCCGGTGGACGTCGCCTTCGGCTACCCGGCCGACGGCGGGGACTTCTCGGCGGCCGTACGGCGGTGCGTCGGGGTCGCCAAGTGCCGTACGACGTCGGCGACCGGCTCCGCCGTCATGTGCCCGTCCTTCCGGGCCACCGGTGACGAGGAGCACTCCACGCGCGGGCGTGCCCGGCTGCTGCACGAGATGCTCGCAGGGGAACTGGTGGCCGACGGGTGGCGGTCGACGGAGGTACGGGACGCGCTGGACCTGTGCCTGGCGTGCAAGGGGTGCCGGTCCGACTGCCCGGTCGAGGTCGACATGGCCACCTACAAGGCGGAGTTCCTGCACCACCACTACGAGGGCCGGCGGCGTCCGGCCGCGCACCACAGCATGGGGCGGCTGCCGGAGTGGCTGCGCCTGGTGGCACGCACGCGTACGGCGTCGCTCGCCAACGCCCTCGCCGCCGTACCGCCGTTGGCGTGGGCGGCGAAGCGGCTCGGCGGGATCGCTCCGGAGCGGGAGATTCCGCGGCTGGCGACCCGGACGTTCAGCCGGTGGTGGGAGCAGCGGCGCGGGAAGGCGGGCGCGGGCGGGGGCATGGGCGCGGGCGGTGAGCTGGTCATCCTGTGGCCGGACACCTTCACCGAGCACCTCTCGCCGTCCGTGGGGCAGGCGGCCGTACGCGTGCTGGAGGCGGCGGGGCTGCGGGTGGCGCTGCCGCCGACGGTACGGCTGAGGGCGCCCTCGGGAGGCGGGGGAGCCGACGGGGGCGTGGCGGTGGCGATGGACCCGGTCTCGCTGCTGCGGGGCCGGGAGCGGGTCTGCTGTGGGCTGACGTACGTCTCCACGGGGCAGCTCGACCGCGCCCGCGCCGTGCTGCGGCGCACGCTCGACCTCATGGAGCCGGTGCTGGAGACGGCCGCCCGGGTCGTGGTCCTGGAGCCGAGCTGCGCGGCCGCCCTCCGCTCGGACCTTCCGGAACTGCTGCACGACGATCCGCGGGCGCGCCGACTGGCCGACCGGGTCCTGACCTTCGCGGAGGCGCTGGAGCGGCTCGCTCCCGACTGGACCCCGCCCCGGCTGGACCGGTCGGCGGTCGGGCAGACCCACTGCCATCAGCACGCCGTCCTGGGCGACGCGGCCGACCGCCGGCTGCGCGAGGCCGCGGGGCTGAACGGGGAGCTGAGCGGGGGCTGCTGCGGTCTCGCGGGCAACTTCGGCTTCGAGAAGGGGCACTTCGAGGTGTCGGTGGCGTGTGCGGAGGAGCAGGTGCTGCCGGGGGTGCGGGCGGCGGCGGAGGGTGCCGTGGTGCTGGCCGACGGGTTCTCCTGCCGGACACAGCTGGAGCAGCTGGCGGGGGTGCGAGGGCGGCATCTGGCGGAGGTGCTGGCGGACGGGCTGGCGAACGGGCCGGAGGCGGGTGGCGGTGGTGATGTGGTGGGTGAACCGTGAAGGGTTCTGTCCCGCATTGCCTACCGATCAGTCGTGTTCTACGTAATTGACCAATCAAGTACTTCACAGGGGCTCGCTCGCCCCCTCGCTCCACGCGCGAGGAGCCTCTCGACGAAAGGGCGCCCTTCCTCCATGCGACCCCCCACCGGACACCTCCTGCGCGGCGTGCTCGCGACCGCGGCCGCCGGGCTCGCCGCGCTGCTCCCCCTGGCCGGGACCGCGACCGCCTCACCGTTCGTCGGGCACGCCCACCGCACCGTCACCACGGCCGACGGCGAGACCTTCCGGCTGAAGCTGGCCGCCGCCCCCACCGTGCTGCCCGCCGACGGTGGCACGGTGTACGTCAAGGGCAGCGGATACAACCGGGCCCAGGGCATCTTCCTGGCCTTCTGCGTGATCCCCGACGGCGTCCGCGTCGGTGACCCCACGACGTACACGTCGGCGCCCACCCCCTGTCTCGGCGGCCGGGAGGCGGCGGACGGCTCGTCGCGCCGCATCACCGACACCGGCACCGGCACCCCGGGGGTCACGATCCCGTACGAGGAGGGCGGCTCCTTCCGTACGACGCTCAACCTCAGGCCCGAGATCGCCGACGGGGTCGTGTGCGATGTGGACGTGCGCTGCGCGATCGTCACCCGGGCGGACTTCACGGCCACCGGAGTGAGGCTCTACGACCAGTACATCCCGGTCCGCTTCGCCCGGGGGACGGCTTCGTAGGCTGGCCCGACCCGGCCCGACCAGCCATCCGCAAGGAGCCCCGTCCGTGACCCGAACGCCCCTGCGCATCCAGCCCCTCACCCGCGACCAGCACCTCTCCTTCGTCGCGGCCCGCCCTTCCGCCAGCCACACCCAGCTCCCCTCCTGGGGCGAGGTGAAGCCGGACTGGAGGGCGGAGAGCCTGGGGTGGTTCGACGAGGAAGGCGGGCTGGTCGGGGCGGGGCTCGTGCTCTTCCGTCCGCTGCCGAGGCTGAAGAGGTACCTGGCGTATCTGCCGGAGGGGCCGCTGATCGACTGGTACGCGCCCGACCTCGCCGAGCGGTGGCTCGCACCCATGCTCGCGTACCTCAAGAGCAAGGGCGCCTTCTCGGTCAAGATGGGCCCGCCCGTCGTCGTGCGCCGCTGGAACAACGACGCGGCGAAGGCCGCCATCGCCGACCCTGCCGCCCGGCGCCTGCGTGACGCGGAGCCGACGTCCTGCGATCAGCGTGCCCTCGACATCGCCGAACGGCTGCGGAGGGGCGGCTGGCAGCAGGCCGAGCCGGGGAGCGAGGAGGGCTTCGCCGCCGGGCAGCCGCGCTACGTCTGTCAGGTGCCGTTCGCCGGGCGGTCGCTGGACGACATCCACCGCGGCCTCAACCAGCAGTGGCGGCGCAACATCAAGAAGGCCGAGAAGGCCGGTGTGAAGGTCGTCCGGGGTGGCCACGAGGACCTGCCCGCCTTCTACGACCTCTACGCCGAGACGGCCGAGCGCGACCGTTTCATCCCGCGCCCGCTGCCCTACTTCCAGCGCATGTGGAGCGCGCTCACCGCCGAACACCCCGACCGTATGCGGCTCTACCTCGCCCAGCACGACGGCGACATCCTCGCCGCCGCCACCATGATCACCGTCGGTGACCATGTCTGGTACTCCTACGGCGCCTCCACCAGCCGCAAGCGGGAGGTCCAGCCCAACAACGCCATGCAGTGGCGCATGATGGCCGACGCCCATGAACTCGGCGCCGCCGTCTACGACTTCCGCGGCATCACCGACACGCTGGAGGAGTCCAACCACCTGCTCGGCCTGCTGCGGTTCAAGGTGGGCGCCGGCGGCGAGGCCGTCGAGTACCTGGGGGAGTGGGACTTCCCGCTCAACCGGCTGCTGCACAAGGCGCTGGATCTGTACATGGCACGGCGGTAGCGGTCGGTCCTCCGTCCACATTCCGGGACAGTGGCATAACGGGTTCACACGCCTGACGTGGTCCACTACCCTGGACTCGGCAGTACAGCATGATGCACACCCGCCGAGCCAAGCCCCTGGACCGCCCGTGAGTACCCCCGATGCCGCCGCCACGCCCGCACCGACCCGCACCCGGGCCGTCCCCGAGCCTGCGGCCGGCGCCCCGCGCCGCTGGGGCTCCCTCGGCCCCGTGGGCCTCGTGCTCGCCGGCGGGATCTCGGTGCAGTTCGGCGGCGCCCTGGCGGTGAGCCTGATGCCGCGGGCGGGTGCGCTCGGGGTGGTGGCGCTGCGGCTGGTCGTGGCGGCGGTCGTCCTGCTCCTGATCTGCCGCCCCCGGCTGCGCGGCCACTCCCGCACCGACTGGGGCACGGTGATCGTCTTCGGTATCACCATGGCCGCGATGAACGGCCTCTTCTACCAGTCGGTCGCCCGCATCCCGCTCGGCCCCGCGGTCACCCTCGAAGTGCTGGGCCCGCTCGCCCTCTCCGTCCTGTCGTCCCGCCGTGCGGTCAACGTCATCTGGGCCGGACTCGCCCTCGCCGGTGTCTTCCTCCTCGGCGGCGGGGGCTTCGAAAGCCTCGACCCCATAGGTGTCGCCTATGCCCTGGCGGCCGGCGCCATGTGGGCGGCCTACATAATCTTCAGCGCCCGCACGGGCCGACGCTTCCCCCAGGCCGACGGGCTGGCGCTCGCCATGGCGGTGGGCGCCGTACTGTTCCTCCCCCTGGGGCTCGCCGAAGCGGGCACGAAGCTCCTCGACCCGGTGACCCTCGGACTGGGCGCGGCCGTGGCCGTGCTCTCCTCGGTCCTCCCCTACACCCTCGAACTCCTCGCCCTGCGCCGCCTGCCCGCGGCGACCTTCGCCATCCTGATGAGCCTCGAACCGGCCGTCGCCGCGGCCGCCGGCTTCCTCATCCTCGACCAGGCCCTCTCCGCCTTCCAGGCCCTGGCGATCGCCCTGGTCATCGCGGCGAGCATGGGGGCGGTGCGGACGCAGGTGGGGCGGGGCAAGGCGAAGCCCTGAGGCCGGACGGACCCGTCCGGTTCACGGCTGCGCGCACGCACCACCTCCCGACACCGACGTGGCTCCAGGTGTGCACACGGGTGCCGAAGTCGTGGAAACAAATCAATGCAAGCATGCTTGCTTGTTTCTGGTCCCGCTGCCATGCTCGCCCCCATGGCCGACCCGACGCCCGTGTTCGACGACCTGCGTGCCGAGAGTGACGAACTCGACGCCCTCGTCGCCGAGTTGAGCCCTGAACAGTGGCTGCTCGCGACCCCTTCCCCCGGCTGGACCGTCGCCCATCAGATCGCGCACCTCGCCTGGACGGACCACTCGGCGCTGCTGTCGGTGACCGACGTGGAGGCGTTCCACACGCTGGTCGAGAAGGCGCTGGTGACGCCGGGGTCCTTCGTCGACGCAGGGGCGGAGGAAGGGGCCGCGCTCCCGCCCGCCGAGCTGCTGGCGCGGTGGCGGGAAGGGCGGGCCGCCCTCGACACGGCGTTGCGCGACGCGCCACACGGAGGCCGCTTCCCCTGGTACGGCCCGCCCATGTCCGCCGCCTCCATGGCCACGGCCCGACTTATGGAGACCTGGGCCCACGGTCTGGACATCGCCGACGCAGTGGGTGTGGTGCGCACACCCACCGACCGGCTGAGGCATGTGGTGTGGATCGGGGTGCGCACCCGTGACTTCGCCTTCGGGGTGCACGACCTCCCGGTGCCGCTCGACGACTTCCGCGTCGAGCTCGTCGCGCCCTCCGGAGAGGTGTGGGCGTACGGTCCCGAGGACGCCCCGCAGCGCGTCACCGGCCCCGCCCTCGACTTCTGCCTCCTGGTCACCCAGCGGGCCCACCGCTCCGACCTCGCCCTGCACGCCGAAGGCGCCGACGCCGACCGCTGGTTCGACATCGCCCAGGTCTTCGCGGGCCCGCCCGGCGAGGGCCGCCCGCCTAAGGGGGCGACGCGGTGACCCCGCCGACGCCGGCCCCGAGGCCCCTGCCGCCCCTACGGACAGGCAACGCCTCGGGCTTCTACGGCGACCGCTTCGACGCCATGCGCGAGATGCTCACCGGCGGCGAACTGGACGTCCTCACCGGCGACTACCTCGCCGAGCTGACCATGCTGATCCTCGGCCGCGACCGGCTGAAGGACCCCGGCGCCGGATACGCCCGCACCTTCCTGCGGCAGCTGGAGGAGTGCCTCGGGCTCGCCCACGAGCGGGGCGTCAGGATCGTCGCCAACGCGGGCGGGCTCAATCCGGCCGGACTGGCGGACGCCGTACGGCAGTTGGCGGATCGTCTCGGCATCCCCGTCCGGGTCGCCCATGTCGAGGGCGACGACCTCACCGCGTCCCACCCCGGCAGCCTCGCCGCCCACGCCTACCTCGGCGGCTTCGGCATCGCCGCCTGTCTGCGGGAGGGCGCCGACGTCGTCGTCACCGGGCGGGTGACGGACGCGGCCCTGGTCACCGGGCCGGCCGCCGCCCACTTCGGCTGGGGGCCGGGCGACCACGACCGGCTCGCGGGCGCCGTCGTCGCCGGACATGTGCTGGAGTGCGGGGCGCAGGCCACCGGCGGCAACTACGCCTTCTTCCACGAGGCCGCAAAGAGCGGCGGCGATCCGCGGCGCGGCCGCCGCCCCGGCTTCCCGCTCGCCGAGCTCCACGAGGACGGCAGCTGCGTCATCACCAAGTACCCCGGCACCGGCGGCTTCGTCGACGTCGGCACGGTCACCGCCCAGCTGCTGTACGAGACGGCGGGCGCCCGCTACGCCGGGCCGGACGTCACCGCCCGACTGGACACCGTACGGCTCACCCAGGACGGACCGGACCGCGTCCGCATCGACGGCGTGCGGGGTGAGGCCCCGCCTCCGACCCTCAAGGTCGGCGTCAACCGCCTCGGCGGCTTCCGCAACGAGGTCACCTTCGTGCTCACCGGCCTCGACATCGAGGCCAAGGCCGCCCTCGTGCGCGAGCAGCTGACCGACGCACTCGCCAAGTCGCCGCCCGCCGACGTCCGCTGGGACCTGGTGCGCACCGACCGGCCCGACGCCCCGACCGAGGAGACGGCGAGCGCGCTGCTGCGGCTGGTTGTGCGGGACAAGGACCAGGAGAGCGTCGGGCGGGCCCTGAGCGGGGCCGCCGTGGAGCTGGCGCTCGCCAGTTACCCCGGCTTCCATGTGCTGGCCCCACCCGGAAAGGGCTCGCCCTATGGGGTCTTCGAGGATGTGTACGTCCCCCATGGTGGCGTCGACCATGTGGCCGTCCTCCATGACGGACGCCGGATCACTGTGCCGCCGCCCCACGACACCGGCGTACTCGACGAAGTGCCGGAGCCGCCGCTTCCGCAGCCGCTGTCGCACGGGCCCACCGCGCGGGCTCCGCTCGGGCTCGTCGCGGGTGCCCGCAGCGGGGACAAGGGCGGGAACGCCAACGTCGGCGTCTGGGTGCGTTCGGACGACGCCTGGCGGTGGCTCGCGTACGAGCTGACGGCCGACCGGTTCCGGCAACTGATCCCCGAGAGCCGGCCGCTGAAGGTCACCCGGCACGTCCTGCCCCACCTGCGCGCCCTCAACTTCGTCGTCGAAGGAATCCTCGGCGATGGCGTCGCCGCCCAGCACCGCTTCGACCCGCAGGCCAAGGCCCTCGGCGAATGGCTGCGCTCCCGCCACCTGGACATCCCGGAGGTCCTGCTGTGACCGTGCTGCCGTCCACGCTGGACACCAACGGCTCCGACTACCGGGCCAACCGAGAGACCATGCTCGCCAAGCTCACCGAACTCGACACCGAGCACGCCAAGGCCCTGGCCGGCGGTGGCCCCAAGTACGTCGAACGGCATCGGGGGCGCGGCAAGCTGCCGGCCCGCGAGCGCGTCGAGCTGCTCCTCGACCCCGACACACCCTTCCTGGAGCTGTCGCCGCTGGCCGCCTGGGGCAGCGACTACACGGTCGGCGCGTCCCTCGTCACCGGTATCGGGGTCGTCGAGGGCGTGGAGTGCCTGATCACCGCCAACGACCCGACCGTGCGCGGCGGAGCGAGCAACCCCTGGTCGCTGAAGAAGGCCCTGCGCGCCAACGACATCGCCCTCACCAACAGGCTGCCCGTCATCAACCTCGTGGAGTCGGGCGGCGCCGACCTGCCGTCCCAGAAGGAGATCTTCATCCCCGGTGGCGCCGTCTTCCGGGACCTGACCCGGCTGTCGGCGGCCGGGATCCCCACCGTCGCGGTCGTCTTCGGCAACTCGACGGCAGGGGGCGCGTACGTCCCCGGCATGTCCGACCACGTGATCATGGTCAAGGAGCGCGCCAAGGTGTTCCTCGGCGGCCCGCCCCTGGTGAAGATGGCGACCGGCGAGGAGAGTGACGACGAGTCGCTGGGCGGTGCGGAGATGCACGCGCGCGTGTCGGGTCTCGCCGACTACTTCGCCGTCGACGAACCGGACGCCCTGCGCCAGGCACGCCGCGTGGTCGCCCGCCTCAACCACCGCAAGGCGTACGGCGACCCGGGCCCGGCCGAATCCCCCAAGTACTCCGCGGACGAACTCCTCGGCATAGTCCCCGGCGACCTCAAGACCCCCTTCGACCCGCGCGAGGTCATCGCCCGCATCGTCGACGCCTCCGACTTCGAAGAGTTCAAGCCGATGTACGGCACGAGCCTGACCACCGGCTGGGCGGCCCTGCACGGGTATCCGATCGGCGTGCTGGCGAACGCCCAGGGGGTCCTGTTCAGCGAGGAGTCCCAGAAGGCGGCCCAGTTCATCCAGCTCGCCAACCAGCGCGACATCCCGCTGCTGTTCCTGCACAACACCACCGGCTACATGGTGGGCAAGGAGTACGAGCAGGGCGGCATCATCAAACACGGCGCGATGATGATCAACGCGGTCAGCAACAGCCGCGTGCCCCATCTCTCCGTCCTCGTGGGCGCCTCGTACGGCGCCGGCCACTACGGCATGTGCGGCCGCGCCTACGACCCCCGCTTCCTCTTCGCCTGGCCCAGCGCCAAGTCGGCCGTCATGGGCCCCCAGCAGCTCGCCGGGGTGCTCTCGATCGTCGCCCGGCAGTCGGCGGCCGCCAAGGGGCAGCCGTACGACGAGGAGGGCGACGCGGCGCTGCGGGCGATGGTGGAGCAGCAGATCGAGTCCGAGTCCCTGCCGATGTTCCTGTCCGGGCGGCTGTACGACGACGGCGTCATCGACCCGCGCGACACCCGCACGGTCCTCGGCATGTGTCTGTCCGCCATCCACACCGCGCCGTACGAGGGCGCGCGCGGTGGCTTCGGCGTCTTCCGGATGTGAGGGATCACCAGTGATCACTTCTGTGCTCGTGGCCAACCGGGGCGAGATCGCCTGCCGGGTCTTCCGCACCTGCCGTGAGTTGGGAATCCGGACGGTCGCCGTGTACTCGGACGCCGACGCGAACGCCCTCCACGCACGCGTGGCCGACACGGCGGTACGACTGCCGGGGGCGGCGCCCTCCGACACGTATCTGCGCGGCGACCTGATCGTGAAGGCGGCGCTCGCCGCCGGCGCGGACGCCGTGCACCCCGGCTACGGCTTCCTCTCCGAGAACGCCGGCTTCGCCCGCGCGGTCCTCGACGCGGGACTCACCTGGATCGGGCCCGCCCCCGAGGCGATCGAGGCGATGGCGTCCAAGACGCGGGCGAAGCAGCTGATGGGGCTGGCCCCGCTGGGCGAGGTCACCGAGGCCGACCTGCCCGTGCTGGTGAAGGCGGCGGCGGGCGGCGGCGGGCGCGGCATGCGGGTCGTACGGCGGCTCGCGGACCTGGACGCCGAACTCGAAGCCGCGCGCGCCGAGGCCCGCAGCGCGTTCGGCGACGGCGAGGTGTTCGTCGAGCCCTACCTGGAGGACGGCCGGCACGTCGAGGTGCAGATCCTCGCCGACACCCACGGCACGGTCTGGGCCCTCGGAACCCGCGACTGCTCCCTCCAGCGCCGCCACCAGAAGGTGATCGAGGAGGCCCCGGCACCCGGCCTGACCCCCGAACTCACCGACTCCCTCCACGAGATGGCGGTACGCGCCACGCGTGCCGTCCGCTACGTCGGCGCCGGCACCGTCGAGTTCCTCGTCGCCGGCGACACCGCGCACTTCCTGGAGATGAACACCCGCCTCCAGGTCGAACACCCCGTCACGGAGGCCGTGTACGGCGTCGACCTGGTCGCCCTCCAGCTGAGCGTCGCCGAAGGCCGTGCCCTCGACGAGGACCCGCCACGCGCGTGTGGCCACGCCGTCGAGGCCCGTCTGTACGCCGAGGACCCGGCCCGCGACTGGGCCCCGCAGACCGGCACCCTGCACCGCCTGGCCGTCCCCGACGGCATCCGCCTGGACACCGGCTTCACCGACGGCGACCAGATCGGCGTCCACTACGACCCGATGCTCGCCAAGGCCGTCGCCCACGCCCCCACGCGCGCGGAGGCGGTCCGCAAGCTCGCGGGCGCCCTGGACCGGGCGACGCTCCACGGCCCGCCCACCAACCGCGACCTCCTCGTCCGCTCCCTGCGGCACAAGGAGTTCACGACCGCCCGCATGGACACCGGCTTCTACGACCGCCACCTCACCGAACTCACCGAGCCGGCCCCCGACCCGCACGCCCCCCTCGCCGCGGCCCTCGCCGACGCCCGCTCCCGCTCCCGCTTCGGCGGCTTCCGCAACGTCCCCTCCCAGCCCCAGACCAAGCGCTACGCGATGGCCGGCGAGGAGATCGAGGTCCACTACCGCCACACGCGCGCGGGCCTGGAGGCCGACGGGGTGCGCGTCGTGCACGCCGACGCGTCCCTGGTCGTACTCGAAGTGGACGGCGTACGGCGGAACTTCGAGATCGCCCGATACGGCGACGAGATCCACGTCAACGCCACCCGTCTGACCGCGCTGCCCCGCTTCCCGGACCCGACGGCCCAGCACGCGCCGGGTTCGCTGCTCGCACCGATGCCGGGAACGGTGGTGCGCGTGGCCGAGGGCCTGACGGAGGGATCGGCCGTAGAGGCCGGTCAGCCCCTCCTGTGGCTGGAGGCGATGAAGATGGAACACAAGATCACAGCACCGTCCTCGGGAACGCTGAGCGCTCTGCACGCCGTACCTGGCCGGCAGGTGACGGTCGGCGCCTTGCTGGCGGTAGTGCAAGAAGCCTAGGGGCGCGGGGCTGTATCAATGTGCGGCTGCCGCCGCGTGAGCGCGACCAGCCACGACGAAGGAGTCACATGGCCACGATCGAAACCGAAGAACACAAGGCCCTACGATCCGCCGTAGCCGCCCTCGGCAAACGCCACGGCCGCGAATACGACCGGGAAGCCCTCTGGTCCGAAGCAGCCAAACTCGGCTACCTCGGCGTCAACCTGCCGGAAGCGTACGGAGGCGGAGGCGGCGGCATAGCCGAACTCTCCATCGTCCTCGAAGAACTCGGCGCCGCGGGCTGCCCCTTGCTGATGATGGTCGTGTCGCCCGCCATCTGCGGCACGGTCATCGCCCGCTTCGGCACCGAGGCACAGAAACGCGAGTGGCTCCCCGGCCTCGCCGACGGCACCCGCACCATGGCCTTCGGCATCACCGAACCCGACGCCGGCTCCAACAGCCACCGCATCACCACCACGGCCCGCCGCGACCCGGACACCGGAGACTGGCTGCTCACCGGCCGTAAGGTCTTCATCTCCGGCGTCGACATAGCGGACGCCACCCTCATAGTCGGCCGCACCGAAGACGCCCGCACCGGCAACCTCAAGCCCTGCCTGTTCATGGTCCCGCGCGACGCCGAAGGCTTCACGCGGCGTCAGATCGACATGGAACTGAACGCCGCGGAGAAGCAGTTCGAGCTGACCCTGGACGACGTACGGCTCCCCGCCGACGCCCTTGTCGGCGACGAGGACGCAGGTCTCCTCCAGCTCTTCGCCGGCCTCAACCCCGAACGCGTCATGACGGCCGCCTTCGCGATCGGCATGGGCCGGTACGCCCTCGCGCGCGCCGTCGAGTACGCGCGCGACCGGACCGTCTGGAAGGCCCCCATCGGCGCCCACCAGGCCATCGCGCACCCCCTCGCCCAGGCCCACATCGACCTCGAACTGGCCCGCCTGATGATGCAGAAAGCGGCCTGCCTGTACGACGCGGGGGACGACGTCGGCGCAGGTGAGGCCGCCAACATGGCCAAGTACGCGGCGGGGGAGGCCTGTGTGCGGGCCGTCGACCAGGCCGTGCACACCCTCGGCGGAAACGGCCTCACGCGCGAGTTCGGACTCGCCTCGTTGATAACCGCGGCACGCGTGTCTCGTATTGCTCCGGTGAGCCGGGAGATGATTCTCAACTACGTCTCCCACCAGACCCTGGGCCTGCCCAAGTCGTACTGACCGGCAGCCGCCCGGACCGTGTCGCGAGGAGGAACCGTGTTCCGCAGCGAGTACGCAGACGTCCCGGCCGTAGAACTCCCCATCCACGAGGCCGTACTGGGCCGGGCCGCCGAGTTCGGGGACGCGCCCGCGCTCATCGACGGCACGGACGGCACCACCCTCACGTACGACCAGCTCGACCGCTTCCACCGGCGCGTCGCCGCCGCCCTCGCCGAGGCCGGCGTACGCAAGGGCGACGTCCTCGCGCTGCACAGCCCCAACACGGTCGCCTTCCCCACGGCGTTCTACGCCGCCACCCGCGCGGGTGCCTCCGTCACGACCGTGCACCCGCTCGCGACGCCGGAGGAGTTCGCCAAACAGCTGACGGACTCGGCGGCCCGCTGGATCGTCACCGTCTCACCGCTGCTGGAGGCGGCACGCCGGGCCGCCGAACTCGCGGGCGGCGTCCAGGAGATCTTCGTGTGCGACAGCGCCCCGGGACACCGGTCGCTCATCGACATGCTGGCCTCCGCCGCCCCCGACCCGCAGGTCGACATCGACCCCGTGACGGACGTCGCCGCCCTGCCGTACTCGTCGGGCACCACCGGCATCCCCAAGGGCGTGATGCTCACCCACCGCCAGATCGCCACCAACCTCGCCCAGCTGGAACCCACCATCCCGGCAGGCCCCGGCGACCGCATCCTGGCCGTGCTGCCCTTCTTCCACATATACGGCCTGACCGCCCTGATGAACGCGCCCCTGAGGCTGGGCGCCACGGTCGTCGTCCTGCCCCGCTTCGACCTGGAGACCTTCCTCGCCGCCATCCAGAACCACCGCATCACCGGCCTGTACGTGGCCCCGCCGATCGTCCTGGCCCTCGCCAAGCACCCACTGGTCGCGAGTTACGACCTCTCGTCCCTGAAGTACATGATCAGCGCCGCCGCGCCCCTGGACGCGAAACTCGCGGGCGCCTGCTCGCGGCGCCTCGGCCTGCCGCCGGTCGGGCAGGCGTACGGCATGACGGAACTGTCCCCCGGCACCCATGTAGTCCCGCGGGTTGTGCGGATCTCAAGGGCCGTCCGTGGTCGAACTGTTACGGTTGGTGATGCTCGGGGTGCCCTAGGGGGTCCCGCGCCTACCGCCGGGCTGGCGGGAAGTCACGTCTGTGGAGTTGGTGTAAGACTGCTGGGCGGCACACCGTCCCTCGCCTTGACCGGGGCAGCGACCGACGTCGAAGCAGAAGGGCCGATCCGTGAGGGTCGGGCTCCCGGCCGCTCGCGGCGGGGAGGAGGTCAACAAGTACAAGGGCTTCCACGCCTGACCGGGAGGCCTGTGCACGGTGGCACAGCGAAAACCAAGCTGCTGCCGTGGGTACGACGCGGCGCTCCGGTGGTCATCCCCGGAGCGCCGCGTCGTTGGGCGCCCCGAGCCTGTGTCCCCGGCAGCTGTCGGGCAGCGCACGTCGCCGAACGCGTCGCCCCCTACAAACGCGTCCGCCAGGTCACCTTCGTCGACGGCGTCCCGCGGGCCGCGTCCGGCAAGATCCTGCGCCGCGGACTGCGGGCACCCAAGGAGGGCACATGACGCTGATCGACCGCGCACGCGCGCGTGCCGTGGAAACCCTCACACTCGACTCCCCGGGCAACCGCAACGCGCTCTCGGCGCCGCTCGTGGGCGAGCTGGCCGACGCGCTGATGGACTGCGGCAAGGACGCCGACGTACGCGCGATCGTCCTCACCCACACCGGCAACACGTTCTGCGCGGGCGCCGACCTGCGCGACCCGCCGCCCCCGGACGGCCTCGTGGCACTGCTACGGCAGATCGTGGAGCTGTGCAAACCGGTCGTCGCCCGGGTCACCGGGCACGTCCGCGCGGGCGGCCTCGGCCTGCTCGCGGCCTGCGACATCTCGGCCGCTTCGGCGCGGGCCACCTTCGCCTTCACCGAGGTCCACATAGGCGTCGCCCCCGCGGTGATCTCCCTGCCCCTGCTGCCCCGCACGGACCCCCGCGCCCTGGCCCGCTACTACCTCACCGGCGAACGCTTCACCGCACCCGAGGCGGCCCGCATCGGCCTGCTCACGACCGAGGGCGAGGACGTCGACGAGACACTGGTCCCCCTCCTGGACGGCCTGCGCCGGGCCTCCCCCCACGCCCTGGCCGAGACGAAGGCGCTGCTCACGGCTAAGGTGCTGGAAACCTTCGACCGGGACGCGGCCGACCTGACCGCACTCTCGGCCCGGCTGTTCTCCTCCGCCGAGGCCCGCGAGGGGATGACGGCCTTCCTAGACAGACGGGATCCGGAATGGGTGGTGTGAGCACAGTCGGCGACCGCGTGGACCGTACCGACCGCGTGCCCAAGCAGGACCGCAGCCGGGCCACCAGGCAGCGGCTCCTGGAAGCCGCCGTGGCCTGCCTCGCCGAACACGGCTGGGCGGGCTCCACGGTCTCCGTCGTCGCCGAACGGGCGGGTGTCTCCCGCGGCGCCGCCCAGCACCACTTCCCGACCAGGGAGGACCTCTTCACCGCGGCGGTCGAGTACGTCGCCGAGGGACGCTCGACGGCGCTGCGCGACCTGTTCCCGCAGGGCGCCGCGGGCGACCGGCGCGCGGTCGTCTCCGCCCTCGTCGACCTCTACACCGGCCCCCTGTTCCGCGCGGCCCTGCACCTGTGGGTGGCCGCCTCGAACGAGGAGCAGCTACGCCCCCGGGTCACGGAGCTGGAGGCCCGCGTGGGCCGCGAGACCCATCGGATCGCGGTGGACCTGCTCGGCGCCGACGAGTCCCGCCCCGGCGTCCGCGAAACCGTCCAGGGCGTCCTGGACATGGCCCGCGGTCTGGGCCTGGCCAACCTCCTCACGGACGACGCCGGGCGACGGGAACGGGTGGTGGCGCAGTGGGCCGTGCTGCTGGAGGAATCGCTCGGCTGAGGGCGCTGTCGGCCCGCTCCCGTGCCGGAGAGGGCCGCCCGGCTCACGGGCTGAGCCGCTCCACCCGCCAGCTCCCGTCCTGCTCCGCCACGTACCGCAGCCGGTCGTGCAGCCGGTTCTCCCGCCCCTGCCAGAACTCCACCGACTGCGGCGCCACCCGGAAGCCACCCCAGTCCGGCGGCACGGGCACCTGCTCGCCCTCGGGATAGCGCGCGGCCAGCTCGGCGTACGAGGCGTCGAGATCGGCGCGGGCGGCGACGACCGAGGACTGGGTGCTGGCCCAGGCGCCGAGCTGGGAGCCGTGCGGGCGGGTGCGGAAGTAGGCGGCCGTCTCGTCGCGTCCGGTCCGGCGCGCCACGCCCGTGACGATGACCTGGCGGGCCATCGCGTGCCAGGGGAAGAGCAGGGCGACGTACGGGTTCTCGGCGAGGTCGCGGGCCTTGCGGGAGCCGTAGTTGGTGAAGAAGACGAAGCCCTGCTCGTCGAACTGCTTCAGCAGGACCGTGCGGGAGCTGGGCCGCCCCTCGGCGTCCGCGGTGGAGACGATCATCGCGTTCGGCTCGAAGAGGTGGGCCTCCGCCGCGGCCTGCTTGAACCAGCGCGCGAACTGTTCCACCGGAGTGGCGGCCAGGTCGTTCTCGGCGAGGCCCTCGGCCCGGTACTGCTTGCGCATCGCGGCGGGGTCGAGGGGGACGGCGTCTGGGTCGGTCACGCCGTCATCTTGCCGTATGCGGCGGGCGCCGTCCGGGACAATGCCGTTCGGCATTGGATGGCACTGAGTGCCGCAAAACCCACCGGCGAGTGGCACTCGGGGTTATCGTGCTGTTGCTGTTTCGATTGGATGACCGCCAACCGAACGGGGCATCACACGGGTACGCCCCGGACCGCGAGTCCGTCGAGGCTCGGAGACCGGCAAGGCCCGGACTGCGAGTCCGTGACCGTGGAACCACCGGCGTACGCCCATCTCTGTCGACCGACGTGTGGTCGTTCCACCCACAACCCCATCCGTCGCACACCTCACGAGGAGCCGCCTGATGTCCGACTTCGTACCCGGACTCGAGGGAGTCGTCGCGTTCGAGACGGAGATCGCCGAACCGGACAAGGAGGGCGGCGCACTCCGGTACCGGGGCGTCGACATCGAGGATCTGGTCGGTCATGTCTCGTTCGGCAACGTCTGGGGACTGCTCGTGGACGGCGCCTTCCGGCCCGGCCTGCCGCCCGCCGAGCCCTTCCCGATTCCCGTGCACTCCGGCGACATCCGCGTCGACGTCCAGTCCGCGCTCGCCATGCTGGCCCCGGTGTGGGGGCTGAAACCCCTCCTGGACATCAGCGAGGAGCAGGCCCGCGCGGACCTGGCCCGGGCCGCCGTCATGGCCCTGTCCTACGTCGCCCAGTCCGCGCGCGGTCAGGGCCTGCCCATGGTCCCGCAGCGCGAGATCGACAAGGCCCAGTCCGTCGTCGAGCGCTTCATGATCCGCTGGCGTGGCGAGCCCGACCCCAAGCACGTGGCCGCCGTCGACGCGTACTGGACCTCCGCCGCCGAGCACGGCATGAACGCGTCCACCTTCACGGCCCGCGTCATCGCCTCCACCGGCGCCGACGTGGCCGCGGCGCTCTCCGGTGCCGTAGGAGCCATGTCCGGCCCGCTGCACGGCGGTGCCCCCTCCCGTGTGCTGCACATGATCGAGGAGATCGAGCGCACCGGTGACGCCGGGGCGTATGTGAAGCAGACCCTCGACAAGGGCGAACGCCTCATGGGCTTCGGCCACCGTGTCTACCGCGCCGAGGACCCGCGCGCCCGGGTCCTGCGCCGCACCGCCCGCGAGCTGGGCGCCCCGCGCTTCGAGGTCGCCGAGGCCCTGGAGAAGGCGGCCCTGGAGGAGCTGCACAACCGGCGCCCGGACCGCGTCCTGGCCACCAACGTGGAGTTCTGGGCCGCCATCATGCTGGACTTCGCGGAGGTCCCGGCGCACATGTTCACGTCCATGTTCACCTGCGCCCGGACGGCGGGCTGGTCGGCGCACATCCTGGAGCAGAAGCGCACCGGCCGCCTCGTGCGCCCCTCCGCGCGCTACATCGGCCCGGGCCCGCGCGACCCGCGCGAGGTCGAGGGCTACGCCGACATCGCGCACTGATCCCCGAACCCCCTCCGGCGGGCCGGCGTCGCACGGAGCCGATCAGCTCCGCGCGATGCCGCTCGGCGGCCGGAACGCTGTCCGGCGCCGCCGCCGTACGGAACGTGACTGATCCACTCCGCCAGTATGCTGGGGCGGCTGCGGCATCCCACCATCACCCGTCCCCACGTGGTGAGTTGCTGCCCGCGGCGATCGAGACGTCACGGTATGAGGGGGATGGGGATCAGGTGCTGATAGCGGGCCGCTACCGGCTGAGCGAGCCGATCGGGCGCGGAGGGATGGGGGAGGTCTGGCGGGCCTACGACGAGACGCTCGCCCGGCATGTGGCCGTCAAGCTGCTGCTGCCCCAGGACTCCGACCCCACCGCCACGTCCCGGTTCCGGCTGGAGGCGCAGACGGCGGCGCGGATCGACCACCCCAACGTGGTGGGCGTGCGGGACTTCGGCGAGTACGACAACCGGCTCTTCCTGGTGATGGAGATCGTCGAGGGCGACAGCCTCGCCCGGACGCTGGCGCTGTCCGGTGCGCTGCCCGCCGAACGCGTCGCCCGTATCGCCGCCGAGGCCGCCGCGGGACTGGCCGCCGCGCACCGGCAGGGCATCGTCCACCGGGACATCAAGCCCGGCAACCTGCTCCTGGACGCCGACGGCACCCTCAAGATCGGTGACTTCGGGATCGCCCGCTTCCTCGACGACCCCGGCGCCGCGCTGACCGCCACCGGGCAGATCGTCGGCACGAGTCTGTACCTGGCCCCCGAGCGCGCCCTGGGGCAGCCGGCGGGCCCGGCCTCCGACGTCTACGCGCTGGGCTGTGTGCTCTACCAGCTCCTCACCGGCCGCCCGCCCTTCCAGGCCGACACCGCCGTGGCGATCCTGCACCAGCACCTGGACGCCGTCCCCGTGCCGCCCCGCGAACTGGGTGTCCCGGGTCTCCCGCCCGCCTTCGAGAGCTACCTCCTCGGCCTGCTCGCCAAGGAGCCCGAGCACCGGCCCGCCGCCCAGCAGGCCGCCGACTGGTTCGCCGACGGTGCCTGGCAGGGACGCCCCGAGCCACTGCCCGACGCGACGCAGCCGTCCCGCCGGCCGACGGCCGCGGCGGCGTCCGCCCCCGGATCGCAGCAGGTGGGGGAGACCAGCAACCCGACCACGTACATGCTGCCCTCGGCCCAGGGGACAGCGTCCGCCGCAGGACCCAGAACCGAACCCAGAACCAGCCCCAGAACCGGACCCGGAACCGGATCCAGGGCCAGACCCGGAAGCAGATCCGGATCGAGGTCCAGGCCCGGCTCGCAGCCCCGGACCCGCGTGGCGGTCACGGCGGCCGCGGCGGCGCTCTTCATGGCCGCGATGCTCATCGGCATGCTGTGGTTCTCTCCCGACAAGACCGGCGCGGAGGGTACGAAATCCGAGGCCCCGCCGAGCCCGTCGGCGTCCGCCCCGGGCCCCGCTTCCGCCCCCGCGTCTCCCCTGGACTCGTCCCCCTCCCCGATCACTTCTCCGATCACCTCCCCGAGCCCGGCCGCGGTGGAGACGAGTGCCGGTCAGGACGGGCGGCACGACGAGGAGCGGGAGCAGGAGAAGCGGGAACAGGAGAGGCGGGAACAGGAGAGGCGGGAACAGCAACGCGCGGTGCAGCAGGACGACGACGGGGGCGACGACGACGGCGACGACGGCTGAACGCAGACGACCCGCGAGCTCGGGTCCCTCCGCCGGGGCGGAGGAGCCGGCCGGACGTACCGGCGAGCTCGCGGGTCGGGTGACTGCTGGGATTGGGCCGGCTGCACGCGTCTCTCACGCGCTGGTCCGGCACCGCACTGGGTGGGGTGTCGGGCCGCTAGCCCGCAGCCACCTCACGCGTCCGGTATTCATACATCTGCCGAACCACCTCCCTTCTCGTGTGCCCACACACTAAGAAGCGGGTCGGCCCTCGATCAAGTGTTTTTTGCTTGGCCGTGTCCGCGCAGGTCACCTAGCGTTCGGTGCATGACGGATCAGCAGGCGGGGCGGTCGGCGATTCTCAGCGGCTCGACCTTCGAGGAGCAGATCGGGTACGCGCGCGCCGTGGTTGACGGGGACTGGGTGCACGTGTCGGGGACGACCGGGTTCGACTACGCGACGATGACGATCTCCGAGGACGTGGTGGAGCAGGCCGAGCAGTGTCTGCGGAACGTGGGGGCGGCGCTGGCGGAGGCCGGGTCCTCGTTCGCGGACGTGGTCCGGGTGCGGTACCTGCTGCCCGAGCGGGAGGACTTCGAGCCGTGCTGGCCCGTGCTGCGGCGGTACTTCGGTGAGGTGCGGCCGGCGGCGACGATGATGATGTGCGGGCTTGCGGATCCGCGTATGAAGATCGAGATTGAGGTGTACGCGAGGAGGGGAAGCGGGTCTCATGTCTGATCTTCGGATTGCGCCGGTGGACGGTGACGCCATGCTTCGGCAGTGGCGGCACGTCCACAACGTGATCGTGCCGCCGGACGAGCTGAGCCTCGACGAGGTACGCGAGCGCAGTGGGCGGCATCAACTGCGGAACGCCTATGCCGGGGACGCGCTCGTGGGCTGCTCGACCGTCCGGCCGCCGCAGGGCGAGGAGAGCGTGGCGACCGTCATCGCGCGCGTGCTGCCCGAGTACCGGCGGCGGGGGTTCGGGTCGGCGCTGTACGAGGACGGGCTCACGCACGCGCGCGTGCTCGGTGCGCGGGCGGTCCGGACCGTGGTCCTGACCGCCAACGGGGCAGGGCTCCGGTTCGCCGAGAGGCGCGGATTCGTGGAGGTCGACCGGTATGTGGCGCCGGAGGACGAGAACGAGGTGTGGCTGACGTTGCAGTTGGCAGGCTTCGAGGTCAGTGGGACGTGACGATGGGGCGTGGCGGTTGCGGCCGGTTTCCCGGGATTTTCGCCGTACAACGATTCCTTCAATCTTGTGGGAACTCGGTGTGTGCTGCGTCACGTTCCAGTTAGATGATTGCGAGTGAGCGCACCGACGCGTCGTACGTGCGGACGCAGCTTGGCAGGCTTGGCAGGGGGTCCAGGTGAGTGCTTCCCGGCGTAGTGGGACCACGGACGAGCTGGGGCCGGACGAACCCGAGCGGGACGGTCCGGACGGTTCGGCGGGTGGTTCGGAGGGTTCCGCAGGCGGCTCTGATCTGCTGGCCGCACTGCTGGACGGGATGGACGCTGCCCTGTGCGCCTTCGACGCGGACGGGGTCGTCACCCACTGGAACCGTGAGGCGGAGCGGATCCTCGGGTGGAGCGCGACCGAGGCCGTCGGGCGGCCCGGGTTCGCCGGGTGGGCGGTGCGCGAGGCCGACGCCGAGGAGGTCGAGACGCGGCTCATGTCCGCCATGGACGCTCCCGGGCGGCAGGTGCACGAGTTCGCGCTGCTGACCAAGGACGGCGGGCGGGTGCTCGTACGCACCCAGTCGGCGGCCGTACGCGGTCCGGACGGGAAGCCCGCCGGGGTGTACTGCGCCTTCAGCGAGGTGCACGCGCAGATCGATCTGGAGCGGTCGATCGCGCTGAGCGAGGCGTTGTTCGAGGACGCGTCGTGGGGTGTGGTGCTCGTCGACGCCGATCTGCGGCCGGCTGTGGTCAACGCTCACGCGGCCCGCGCGCTGGGGATCGGGCGTACGTCCGTGCTCGGACGGCCGCTCGGGGATCTGCTCGCCCAAGGGGTCGAGGAGCTGGAGAGCGCGCTCACCCATGTGCTGGCGGAGGGCGCGCCGCCCGCGCCCGCCGAGATCTGGGTGAGCGTCCGGACGCCTGAGGGCGAGCGGCGGCGGTGCTGGCGGTGCGGTTTCGTACGGCTGGCCTCGCCGCTCGCGGAGGAGCCGGTGCCGTTGGGGGTGGGCTGGCTCTTCCAGGACATGACCGAGGCCAAGCAGGCCGAGCAGGAGGCGGCGCTGCTGCGGTTCCGGACCAACCAGTTGCATCGGGCGGCGCGGGCCGCCTCGGAGTGCGAGGACCCGGCGGACGCGGCGACCGTGCATCTGGACTTCGCGCTGGCCGGGTTCGCCGATCACGCGCTGATCGACCGGGTCGCGGGCGGGTCGCTGGCGGATCCGCACACGGACGAGGACGCGGACGCCGCCGGGCCGGTACGGCTCGTTCGGGTCGCCGTGACGCCCTCCGGCGCGCCGGGGCCGAGTCTGCTGGGCGGGGAGGCCGGGCTGCCGGTGCGGTACGCCGAGGGGCATCCGGCGTTGCAGTGCGTGGCGCGGGCCGGGTCGGTGCGGGCCGACGCGGGCAGCATGCCGGCGGAGCAGGCGCGCGCGTGGGCGGTGGGCCGGCAGTGGCCCCCGGACGCGGTGCACGCGCTGTGCGCGGTCCTGCGGAGCCGGGGGCGGACGCTGGGGGTCGTGACGTTTCTGCGGGGCGCGGGGCGCAGCGCGTTCGAGCGGAGCGACGCGGTGCACGCGGAGGATGTGGCGGTGCGGATCGCTTCCGCGCTGGATCTGGCGGGGGCGCTGGGCTCGGAGTAGCGCGGCTGCGGCCCGGGCGGCGCCCGCTGCCTCACCGGCGGTAGAAGATCCTGTCGCCGTACTGCTCGAACACCCTGCTGTTCCAGTCGTGGCCGCCGTCGACGTTGCCGGAACGCAGCAGCGGGGGCTCGATGCCGCGGGCGGCCAGGGAGGCGGCCGCGGTGGCCATTACGGCCTGGAGGAGGGCCGACGTGACGACCGTGGAGGCGGGGGCGAAGGGGGCCGGGATCGTGTCGAGGGTGAGTTCCGCGTCGCCGATCGCGATCTTCGAGTCGAGGACGATGTCGCAGTGGTCCTTGAGGTAGGTGCCGGAGACATGGCGGGACGTCGTCTCCGAGGCGTATGCCACTGAGGTCACGCCGATGACCCGGGCGCCGAGGCCGCGGGCGCTCATGGCCATCTCCACGGGCAGGGCGTTGCGGCCGGACAGGGAGATGATCACCAGGGTGTCGTCGGCGCGGAGCGGGGAGCTGTCGAGCACCGCGCTCGCGAGACCGTCGACGCGTTCGAGGGCGGAGCCGAGGGTGGCGGGCATGACGTCGACGCCCACGACGCCGGGGACCGCCAACAGGTTCATCAGGGCGAGGCCGCCGGCGCGGTAGACGACGTCCTGGGCGGCGAGGGAGGAGTGGCCGGCGCCGAAGGCGAAGAGCCGGCCCCCGGCGGCGACGGTGTCGGCGAGCAGGGTGCCGGCCGCCTCGATGTTCTCGGTCTCCTCGTCACGGACCCGCTGGAGCAGTCCGATCGCGGCGTCGAAGAACTGCTCGGCCGGCTTGCTGTCGCTCATGCGGGGCCCTCCGGGGGTGGCGGGGTTCGGCGGGGACGATCGGGTGGGGGTGTGTCGCGGATCACCGTGCGGTCTGGACCAGTGCGGTGTCAATACGGCGGGGTGCCCGCGGCGGTACGGGTCCGGGCGGGTCGTGTAATCCCCTGGTTTCAACGGCGCGGCACGGTTGTCCGTGGTATCCGGCAGAATTGAGTACAGGGCCAGCGCACGCGCCGTGGAGCTGTCTCGCTTCCGGCTGAGCTAATCGCAGAGCTAATCGAGGGGCACGTATGTCCGGACTGATCGACACCACGGAGATGTATCTCCGCACCATCCTCGAGCTGGAGGAGGAAGGCGTGGTCCCCATGCGCGCCCGTATCGCCGAGCGGCTGGACCAGAGTGGGCCGACCGTCAGCCAGACGGTGGCGCGGATGGAGCGTGACGGGCTGGTGTCCGTGGCGTCCGACCGGCATCTGGAGCTCACCGACGAGGGGCGGCGCCTGGCCACCCGCGTCATGCGCAAGCACCGTCTCGCCGAGTGTCTGCTCGTCGACGTGATCGGGCTGGAGTGGGAGCAGGTGCACGCCGAGGCGTGTCGCTGGGAGCACGTCATGAGCGAGGCCGTGGAGCGGCGGGTGCTGGAGCTGCTGCGGCATCCGACCGAGTCGCCGTACGGCAACCCGATCCCGGGGCTGGAGGAGCTCGGCGAGAAGGACGGCGCCGATCCGTTCCTGGACGAGGGCATGGTCTCGCTGGCCGACCTCGACCCGGGCGCCGAGGGCAAGACGGTCGTGGTCCGGCGTATCGGTGAGCCGATCCAGACCGACGCGCAGCTGATGTACACGCTGCGTCGGGCCGGTGTGCAGCCCGGCTCGGTGGTGAGTGTGACCGAGTCCGCGGGTGGTGTGCTCGTGGGCAGCGGTGGTGAGGCGGCCGAGCTGGAGACGGACGTCGCCTCGCACGTGTTCGTGGCGAAGCGCTGAGCCATCGGCCCCTTCGGCTTTCCTTCCCGGTAACTCCCGTAGAGCGAGCGGGAGTTGTGGCCTTCCGCGGATGCCGTCCGGTTCCAAGATCCAGTGCGCCGAATCGCAGCGCTCCGCCGATTCGCGTGCCAGTCTGTCGCGTGAGGCATATGACCTGAAGAGCTCTTGGCCGTGATCGACAGCGATGCGTCCGGCCGGGGAAGGGGCGGGCGGATGTGCCGTGGAAGTGGAGAGGGCCCCGGCGCTGTGTGGCGCCGGGGCCTGTCCTCCCCTGTGCTGACCCGGAGCCCCGAGCTCTCAGGGTCATTCCCCTCGGACCGGTTTCCCCGAGCGGTCCGCCTCCCGCTGAAGATCTCCCCCCGGCGGCGCCGATCAATCCTTGGCAGGGGTCACTCGAATGAGGGGTGTTGGTCACGGAGACCGCATTTTCGAATAGGAGTTCGATAGTCTGCGGGTGACGGGTCGGGCGGAACGTGCGCTTCATGGGTGTGCGCATAAGATCACGTCAGACACACAGGACATGCACATCGTGTGCGACGGCACCGCCGACGCCTGCACCGCAGGTGACGTGCGGTGTCGGCACGAGCGACGGCAGAAACGGCAGATACGGCAGGCACGGCAGGCAGGACACGGTTCACAGGACCGGCCGGCTCGAGCGGTCCGAGCGGAGCTAGGGGGGTGCCAGGACCAATGGCGCGGCGCATCGACGTGACCGGGAAGGGCGGGGTACGTCTGGCGGCCTGGGAGTTCGGCGACCCTCCCAAGACCGACCCCGCCAAGGAGCCCGACGGCACGCCCGGCGTGCTGTTACTGCACGGCCTCATGGGCCGCGCCTCGCACTGGGCCTCCACCGCCCGCTGGCTCTCCGAGCGACACCGCGCGGTCGCGCTGGACCAGCGTGGCCACGGCCGCAGCGGCAAGCCCACGCAAGCGGCCTTCACACGCGACGCGTACGTCGACGACGCCGAGGCGGCCCTCGAACAGCTCGCTCTCGCCCCGGCGGTCCTCATCGGCCACGCCATGGGTGCGCTGACCGCGTGGCAGCTCGCCGCCAAGCGGCCCGACCTGGTGCACGGCGTGATCATCTGCGACATGCGGGCCTCCGCGCTCGGCTCGGCCTCGCAGCGGGAGTGGGCGGACTGGTTCAGGTCCTGGCCCGTTCCCTTCGCCACGCTTGCCGACGTGCGCAAGTGGTTCGGCGAGGACGACCCCTGGGTGGAGCGGCCGAGCGCCGCGCGGGGTGAGTTCTACGCCGAGGTGATGCACGAGTGCGAGGACGGGTGGCGGCCGGTTTTCGAGCCGGACCAGATGCTCAACTCGCGGGAGACGTGGGTGTTCGACGCGCACTGGGAGGAGTTGGCGCAGGTTCGGTGTCCTGCGCTGGTCGTGCGCGGACTTGACGGGGAGTTGGGGCGGGCCGAGGCCCAGGAGATGGTGCGGGTGCTGCCGCGCGGCGAGTACGCGGAGGTGGCCGACGCCGGTCATCTGGTGCACTACGACCAGCCGGAGGGCTGGCGCGCGGCGATCGAGCCGTTCCTGGACGCGGTGCGCTCCGCTGGAGACGCCGGGCGCCTTTGAGGGCGGGGCTTGCTGTCCGACGGCGACTACGGGCCGTAGGGCCCCCGCGTCGGACAGACCCGTCAGCCCTTGCTCACCGCCAGCAGGATCTCCGGCAGGCGGGCCGCCGTGCGCGGGGCCGCCAGACGTAGGCCCAGCCAGGTGGTCGCCGCGCCGTACGCCGTGCCCGCCGGCAGCAGCAGCCAGGTCCAGGCATCCCCGTCCTCGCTCACGTTCAGCCAGATCGTCAGGGCGATGACGGGGGCGCAGAGCAGGGCCGCCGCGATCATGCCGCCGAAGATCGAGATCCAGGCCAGGCCCGTCTGACCGGGGGCGACGTTCTTGTAGCCCTCCTGCGGGATGGAGTACGGGAAGCGGGCCGACGTCCAGGCGCCCGTCGCCAGCATCGCCCCGAGGAGGGCGAAGGACAGGCCGAGCGCTTCGGGGAGCCTGGGCCAGGCACCGAGGAGTGCCGTCGTCAGCGCGGTGACGAGGGTGGCGTAGGGGAGAGTGATCAGCAGGAGTGCCAGGGCCCGGCCACGCAGCTCGACGTAGGCGTCCCGGGGGGACGAGATGGTCAGCGCGACCATCCAGAACGCGGACGTGTCCTGCCCGAACTGGTTGTACATCTGGATGCCGAGCATCCCGGCCGCGAAGCAGGCGAAGTAGATCGAGCCGGTGCCCTGGAGGGCGTTGAACAGCGGCACGATCAGGCCGATGGCGAGCGAGGTCACCCAGGCAGCCTTGGTCTTCGGGTCGCGCCAGACGTAGCGCAGGCTGCGTTCCATGACGGTGCCGGTGCGGCCGGCCGGCAGGAGGCGGGCCAGGCCCGTCGAGTCGCGTTCGCGGACGGCTGCCTCGGTGGCCGCCTGGAGCGTGGAGCCGTCGGGCGAGGTCATCAGCCGGGTGAGATGGCGTGACCATACGGCGATCACGACCGCCAACGCGCCGACGGTCAGGGCGAGTTGGATGGCAGCGAACCCGTACGAGCCCTCGCTCACCGAGTGCACCGCCCCGATCGCGGACGCCGGCGGCACCCACCGCAGCACCTCCGCCGCCGGATCGAGCTGGGCCAGCCCCGACGAACCCAGGCGCTGCGCACCGAAGTTCACCAGCTGCGCCCCGATCGCGATGACCAGCCCGCTCAGCACCGCGAGATCGCGTCCCTTACGGCTGGTCAGCAGCCGGATGTTGGCGGCGGCGACGGCTCTCGCGAGCGCCACGCACACCAACAGCGCCAGGACGACGGCGATGACACCGACGACGTAGGCCGGCCCGCCGTGCGCGACCGCGATCACCGAACCGGCGAGCAGGCACAGGGTGAACAGAGGGCCGATGCCGACCAGTGAGGCCGCGAGCAGGGCCCGCACCAGGGGCCGGGGGCGCAGCGGCAGCATCACGAGCCGGGTCGGGTCGAGGGTCTCGTCACCGCCGGGGAAGAACAGCGGCATCACGGCCCAGCCGAGCGCGAGGACCGCGACCAGGGGAACGACCACCGAGTCGGCGTGTCCGTTGCCGCGCAGCATGATCAGCCCGAGGAGCTGGAGCGCGGCGAAGAGGAGCGCCACGACCGCCGAGGCGATGTAGGCGGCCCGCCGCCCACCGGACTGCCGCAGCCCGTTGCGGAGCAGCGACAGCTTCAGGCGTACGACGACTCCCGTCACATCGGCGCTCATCGGGCCCCGCCGCCCAGCCAGTCGAGGTCGGTCCCGGCGTCGCGGCCGTTCGCGCCGACGAGTTCGAGGAACGCCTGCTGGAGCGAGGCCGCGTCACCGCGCACCTCGGCGAGGGTGCCGTGGGCCCGGATGCGCCCGGCGGCCATGACGGCGACCCAGTCGCACAGCGACTCGACGAGCTCCATGACGTGGGAGGAGAAGACGACGGTCGCGCCGGAGGCGGTGTAGCGCTCCAGGACGCCCCGGATGGTCTGGGCGGAGACGGGGTCGACGCCCTCGAACGGCTCGTCCAGGAACAGCACTTCGGGATTGTGCAGAAGCGCGGCCGCGAGCCCGATCTTCTTGCGCATGCCGGTCGAGTAGTCGACGACCAGCTTGTGCTGGGCCCCCGCGAGATCGAGCACGTCCAGCAGCTGAGTGGCCCGCTTGTCGACCTCGGCGCCGGGAAGCCCGCGCAACCGCCCCGAGTACGCGAGCAGTTCCCGCCCGGAGAGCCGCTCGAAGAGCCGAAGCCCTTCGGGCAGCACCCCGATCCGCGCCTTGACTTCGACGGGGTCCCGCCAGACGTCGTGCCCGACGACCGAGACGGACCCCTGATCGGGCCGCAGCAGCCCGGTCACCATCGAGAGGGTCGTGGTCTTACCGGCTCCATTGGGGCCGACGAGCCCGATGAACTTCCCCGCAGGCAACTCCAGATCGATCCCCGCGACAGCAACCTGCTGCCCAAACCGCTTCCAGAGCCCACGCACACTTACGGCCGACGTCATGGAAGCCAACCTAAGAGGGGCGCGGGGAACTGCGCGAGCAACCACACACAATGGGCAGCCGCCGTTGATCAGCAACCAGGCAAATGGGGAGGCGCTGTCAACGATCCCGGCCGCAGGCATACGCGAGCGGCGAGATCAGCTCCTCGGCGTCCGGCAGCCACCGATTCGCCGGCGTGGGCCGACAGGCCCACTGCACAGCACCCCGCGACCCGAACCGAGTCGGCGGCCCGGCGACCCACGCCCCCTCACCGAGCGCGACCAGATCCAGCGAGCCGACCGACCAGCCCAGCTTGCGCACCAGGTCGGGAATCTTCACCGACGCACCGGGCAACACGAAGAAGTGCATGCGACGATCCGGCGTCAACGTCACCGGCCCGAGCGTCAGCTCCATCCGCTCCATGCGGGCCAGCGCGAGGAACCCCGCGGTCTCCGGGACGGAGATCGCGTCGAAGGTGCGCCCCGTCGGCAGCAGGATCGACGCGTTCGGCTGCTTCTGCCACATCCGGCGTGCGACCGTCGCGCTCCCGGTCGCCTGCGTAGCCCAGTCCGGGCGTGCGGGGTGCGCGCCGGGCGCGGGGCACGCGGTGTCGCCGCAGGAGCAGAGCTGTGCGCCGTCGACGGCCTCCAGCCAGGTCCCGGGGAACACGTCCCAGTGACGCTCCTCGGCATAGCGAACGGCGGTCTCCAGCAGCGTTTCGCCGCGCTGCTTCGGAATCTGTGCGGCTTCGGTGGCCGGGATCGTCTCTTCCACGCTGAACACAACTCCCGCACCCACCTCGGGTTACGGGCGCCCGCCCGTCTCCCACCACCACCCTTCCAAAGAAGGCCCTTCGGACCTGCACCTTCCCTTTTTGCGCGGGGGAGGAGCATTGATTCCTCATCTGGGGCGCATGGGTGCATGTGTGGGGGCGCGCAGGAGGATCCGTGGCCGGAGCTGGGTAGCCCATTGTGGGGTCGGCTTCCGCCTTTACCCCGGCAATCCTCGCAAGCCTCGCATTTTCGGTATGTCGACGGGGCATTGATCTTCACGGCCGGAATCCCGCGGTGCACAGCCAGTGCCCCCGCGCCGGACTCCGGCGGCGAAAGAGACGTCAACTCGGTGCGTGGGCAGGCACCGCAGCCACAGGGGGTACGCCATGGCCGCAAGGCCTCTCGTCGCGCGACAGCCGAACGAACGGCTGCAGGCGCTCATCCAGGAAGCGGGCTGCTCGAACGCCGGGCTGGCTCGCCGGGTCAACATGTGCGGCGCCGAGCACGGCCTCGATCTGCGCTACGACAAGACATCCGTGGCCCGTTGGCTACGAGGACAGCAGCCGAGGGGGCGGGCGCCGGCGATCATCGCGGAGGCGCTCGGCCGCAAACTGGGCCGTACGGTCACGATCGACGAGATCGGCATGGCCAACGGCAAGAACCTCGCGTCCGGCGTCGGCCTCCAGTTCTCGCCGACTGTACTGGGGGCCATCGAGCAGGTCTGCGAGCTGTGGCGGAGCGACGTCGGGCGGCGGGACTTCCTGTCCGGCTCGTCCGTCGCCGCGTCCGCGCTGGTCGAGCCCAGCCGCGACTGGCTGATCTCGTCGCCGGACTCACAGGTGTCGCGCTCGGCCGGGCCGCGCGTGGGCCAGTCCGACGTGGCGGCCGTGCGCGCGATGACGCAGGCGCTCGTCGACCTTGATCACCAGTACGGCAGCGGGCATGTGCGCCCGGTCGTCGTGCACTATCTGAACAGCGTCGTGTCCGGGCTGCTGGCCGGGTCGTACCGGGAGGCGGTGGGGCGGGAACTGTTCGCCGCCGTCGCGCGGTTGACCGAGCTCGCCGGGTACATGGCCGTCGACACCGGCCAACCGGGGCTCGCCCAGCGGTACTACATCCAGGCGCTCAGGCTGGCGCAGGCCGCGGGAGACCGGGGCTACGGCGGGTATGTGCTGGCCGCCTCCATGAGCCATCTCGCCGCGCAGCTCGGAAACCCGCGTGAGATCGCGCAGTTGGCGCGGGCGGCGCAGGAGGGGGCGCGGGGGCGCGTGACACCACGTGCGGAGGCGATGTTCCATGCGGCCGAGGCGCGAGGGCATGCGTTGATGGGGGACGCGCGGGCCGCCCAGCTGGCCTCGGGACGGGCCGTGACCGCGCTGGAGACGGCGGATCCGGAGTCCGGGGACGACCCGACGTGGATCGCGCACTTCGACGCCTCCTATCTCGCCGACGAGTTGGCGCACTGCCACCGTGATCTCGGCCAGGCCGAGGCGGCGGCGCGGTGCGCGCAGGAGTCGCTGGCCGGGCTCCCGGAGACGAAGGCGCGACGCCGGGCGATCGGCTATGTGCTGCTCGCCACAGCGCAGGTGCAGCAGCGCGAGATCGAACAGGCTTGCCACACCGGGCTGCGGGCCGTGGAACTCCTGGAGACCCTGCGTTCCAACCGGGGCGCCGAGTACCTGGACGATTTCCAGCAGCGGCTGGAGCCGTACCGGGACGAGCCGGTGGTAAGGGAGTTCGGGGCACGACTGGATCTCCCGGCGGCGGCGTGAGACCAAGGGGCACCAGGGCGTGAACGACAGGGAAACGAAGGCGCCGGTACGGAAAGAGGGGCGTATGTAGCTGATGGGGGCCGGGATTGTTACGGCGGTCACAGCGATGCAGGTCACGTTCTGAGCTGCGTAGCACGCGGATCGGCGGACCCGGTAGCGTGACCCGACGATTCACAAGGTCCCCCATTAGTAGGAGTCCCGGTGACGCAGAGTGGACGGGGCGAGGAGCCCTCGGCGCGACCCGCGCGCGAAGGCATCGTGCTGCCCTCCGACGGCGGTGAGCCGCTGTTGCCGGGCATGATCGGTGGCCAGGGCGGCCGGCCGGCGCCGGTTCCGGCCGCACCGCCGCCCACGCCCCAGCCCTCGGCGCCGCCCGGCGGCCAGTCCTGGGGCAGCCCTTGGGGACCCGAGCAGACCCCGCCCGAGGCGTCGCCGCAACCGCCGGCCGCGCCCGGCCAGTCCTGGGGAACGCCGCCCGGCCATCCCTGGGGCGGACAGGAACAGCAGCAGCCGTACCAGGGCGGCCACGCCGGGGCGGCGCCGTCACCGGCCCCGTGGGGCGCGGCGCAGGACGTCGCCGGGGGCGTGCCGTCCCAGCCGTTGCCGGCAGAGGGCGGGTCGTACGGCGGGGGAGCGCAGGGCGCACCGCAGGGCCCGCCGCAGTACGGGCAGGGCGCCCCGGCCGCCGGGTCGCTCATGCCGCAGCAGCACCAGCTCCAGCAGCACCAGCCGCAGGTTCACCAGCCGCAGCACCAGCCGCAGCCTCAGCAGCAGTACCAGCCGCAGCCTCAGCCGCCGTACGGTCAGGGTGGTTCGCCGTCGGCTTCGCTGCCCCCGGCCGGCGGTCAGCAGTACGGCGCTCCCGGCTTCGGTGGTGCGCTGCCGCCGGCCCAGCAGGGTGGTGCGGGTGCGCCGCTGCCGCCCGCGGCGCCCGGCGCGCCTCTGCCGCATGCCGGTGCCGGCGGCTTCGGGGCCCCGCTGCCCCCGGCCGACGAAGGCGCCACCCAGTACATGCCGCCGGTCGCCAATGCCCCCGCGGGCGCGGACGACCAGGCCACCCGTTACATACCGCCCGTCGGCGCGCCGCCCGCGCCCGCCGCCGACGAGGGAGCGACGCAGTACATCCCGCCCGTGGGGCCGGGGGCGCTTCCGCCCGAGGTGCCCGGTGAGAGCACGCAGATCCTGGGCCGGGCCCGGCAGTCAGGCGCCGGAGCGATGCCGGCCGCTTCCGGGACCGACGCGGCCGCCACTCAGTACATTCCGCCCGTGACCGGCCAGCCGGGCGGGGCGCCCCAGCCGGGGTCGGGGCGGCAGCCGCTCTCCGACTTCGACAACCTCTTCCGCAGCGAGCCGGGCGGCGAGCCCCCGGCCGCGGCCACCCAGCAGCTGCCGCGCTTCCAGCAGCCCCAACCGCAGCCCCAGGGCCCGCGCGAGACGGGGTACTTCCCGCCCGGACCGCACGGCCAGCACGGAGGCCACGGCCACGGCCATGGCCCGGACGTCGACGACATCGGCGGGGGAGGCCGCGGCGGCCGTCGTACGGGCTCTCGGGTGCCGCTCATCGCTGCCGTGGGCGTCGGCATCGCCGTGCTCGGCATCGGGGCGGGCGCGATGCTCGCCGGTGGAGGCGGGGACGACCAGAAGAGCGACGACAACAGGCCCGTCTCCGCCACGGCTCCGGCGACCGAGGGCTCTCCGTCGCCGTCCGAGGACCCGGCCGAGCAGCAGGCCGTCGCCCTGGACAAGCTGCTCGCGGACAGCGGCGACAGCCGTAACGCCGTGATCAAGGCCGTGGCCGACGTGAAGTCCTGCGGCAACCTCGCGCAGGCCGCGACCAACCTGCGGGGCGCGGCCAAGCAGCGCGACCAGCTGGTCACCGACCTGTCCAAGCTCTCCGTCGACCAGCTCCCCAGCCACACCGAGCTGACCACCGCGCTGACCAAGGCGTGGCAGGCGTCGGCCTCCGCCGACAACCACTACGCGGCGTGGGCGGACCAGGTGGCGGCCAAGAAGGGGCAGCTCTGCAAGAAGGGCCAGGCCCGTTCCACCGGCCAGACCCAGGCAGGCAACCGGGCCAGTGGCACGGCCAGCGCGGAGAAGAAGACGGCCGCGCAGCTGTGGAACACGATCGCCAGGAAGTACGGGCTGACGGAGCGCCAGCCGACGCAGCTCTAGGAGGGGCGCCGGGCGGTCTGTCCTGTTCTGCTCAGTTCAGCTCGGCACTCTGCAGCGTCCGCGTCACGTCGATGAAGCTCTTGCGGGCCGCCACCAGCCTGCCCTCGCGTACGACCTGGAGGGTCACCTTCCGGTTGACCAGGCGGGGGTAGCCGATGGCGGCCAGGACGTCCTGGAACTTCCACTGGAGGGTCGGCGTGAGCCCGCCCGTGGAGACCTTCAGGCCCTTGTTCAGAGCCGCGCGCACGGAGTCGGCGGTCACCGCGTCGTCGCCGAGCGACTCGACGACCTTCTTGAACGCCGTGTACGCGATCCACGTCGTCTGCACTCCGGCGTCCGCGGGATCGATGCGGTTGTCGCCGAAGGCCTGCTCGCTGATCACCTTCTTCATCGGGTCCCAGCGCGGATCGCTCGCGACGGGGTACCAGCCGGTGATGTACGACCCCTCGTAGGGGCTGGACGCCCCGCCGTTCGCGTTGATCACGGTCTGGTCGACGCTGCCGAGCACGGTGGCGGTGCGCACGTCGGAGTAGTCCTCGCGGGAGCGCCGGAAGGAGTCCATGAAGGTGGTGGTGCGGTCGCCGAGGGCGGGCACCACGCATCCCGGGTCCGCCAGGTCGGTGGCGGAGTACCGCAGCGCACGCTCCGACTGGCCGCCGTACTCGGTGGAGTCCTCCTCGGCGAGCTGGTCGGCGGCGGCCCGGTGCCCGCCCACCCGGAGGCCGGAGTTGAGCAGCGGCGGCAGCTCGTCGCCCGCGATGCTGTCGGGACGCACCAGCGCGACGGGGCCGCAGGAGCCGGCCAGTTCCCTGCCGAGGCCGGCCAGGAGGGTGGGCTGGCCGCCGTTGACGGGGTAGGAGAGCGGGCTGGTGAACTCGGCGTTGGTGACGCCGTAGCCGCCTATGTACGGGATGCCGGCGCCCTCCAGTGAGGGCAGGAAGGTGTCTCCGTACTGGCTGTAGGAGCCGACGACCGCGACGACGTTCTCCTCGATCGCACGGTCGGCGCACCGGGCCGCGGCCACGCTGTCGTTGTGGTCGTTGCAGGTGAGGACCTTGAGCTTGCGGCCGCCGAGGCCGCCGTGGGCGTTGATCCAGCGCGCGTACGCCTGCGCGAGGGCGGGCATGCCGGGCTTGTTGGTCGCCTTGGTGTTCTCCGGCGCCCAGGTCATCACGGTGATCGTGTCATCCCCGGAACCCCCCGTGGTACCGGGGATGACACCGCATCCGACGGCCAGCGAGGCACACGCCACCAGCGCCCCCGCAGCGCGTGCGGAGGCCCGGACGGGCCGGTCGGTGATCGTGGGGAGGACGGTGCTGCGCGTGCGTCGCCTGCCGGTCATGGATACGCACGATTCCGCCACACCGCTAACCCGAGCGTGACCCTTGGTTATCCTTCAGTGACGGGAAGGTGAATTACGGGGGCCGGTGAGGCGCCTGTGAGGGGGAACGTACGATCGATGACCGTGCAAGGTTCGGATAGCTCTTCCCGTCGCGGCCGTCGCTCCTCCACCATGGGCGGCATGCCACTCAACGACATGCCGTGGTGGCGCTGGCGCAGCAATGTGCGCTCCGCGCTGCACATGCTCTCCGACCCGGTCTTCCAGCGCGAGGTCTGGCTGGCCGGCGTCGACGGATACGGCGACGTCACCGACGCCGTGTACCGCCTGGTCGAGGACACCTGGCTGGACAGCTGGTCCGCCGAGAAGTACGTCGGCACGATCTTCCGTGACTCGCAGGAGGCGGCGCTCGTCGACACCGCCGTACTGCGCGTGCTGCGGATCATGCACCAGGTCGGCCCGGACGCGCAGGTCGGCGCCTACCTGGAGAACCAGGGGTGGCCGGAGGCGGTGCGGGCGGCGCGGGACGCGCATGTCCGGATGGCCGTGGCCGACGGCGAGGACCCGGACGCTCCGCCGCGGACGCTGGAGGTGCTGGCGATCATGACGCGCTCCGCGTAGGCGGTCAGCGCGGGCGGTCCGCACAGGGTCCGCGTGACGGGACACCTGTCCACCGCGGGTGCCGAATATGGGACCCTGTGCTGCATGAACCAGCAGTCCGGCCGAGCCGCGGTCCTCGCCGACCAGTACGTCCTCACCCTCGCCTGCCCCGACAAGCAGGGCATCGTGCACGCCGTGTCGAGCTACCTCTTCATGACCGGCTGCAACATCGAGGACAGCCAGCAGTTCGGCGACCACGACACGGGACTGTTCTTCATGCGCGTCCACTTCTCGGCGGAGGCGCCGGTGACGGTGGACAAGCTGCGGGCGAGCTTCGCGGCGATCGGTGACGCCTTCCAGATGGACTGGCAGATCCACCGGGCCGAGGAGAAGATGCGGATCGTCCTCATGGTCAGCAAGTTCGGGCACTGCCTGAACGACCTGCTGTTCCGGGCGCGGATCGGGGCGCTGCCGGTGGAGATCGCCGCCGTGGTGTCCAACCACACCGACTTCGCCGAACTCGTGGGGTCGTACGACATCCCCTTCCACCACATCCCGGTGACCAAGGACAACAAGGCCGAGGCCGAGGCGCGGCTGCTGGAGATCGTGCGGGAACAGGGCGTGGAGCTGGTCGTGCTCGCCCGGTACATGCAGGTGCTCTCCGACGATCTGTGCAAGGCGCTCAGCGGGCGGATCATCAACATCCACCACTCCTTCCTGCCGAGCTTCAAGGGCGCGAAGCCGTACCACCAGGCGCACACGCGCGGTGTGAAGCTGATCGGGGCGACGGCGCACTATGTGACCGCCGACCTCGACGAGGGGCCGATCATCGAGCAGGAGGTCGAGCGCGTGGGGCATGACGTCACGCCGGACCAGCTCGTGGCCATCGGACGCGACGTGGAGTGCCAGGCGCTGGCTCGGGCGGTCAAGTGGCATGCCGAGCGGAGGATTCTGCTGAACGGGCGCAGGACGGTCGTCTTCGCCTAGTAGCTCGGTCCAGCTGTTTCAGGGCGGCTGCGGGTGGTTCGTGGTTGCTCGCGCAGTTCCCCGCGCCCCTTGGGTGCGTCCACTGCACGTACTCAAGGGGCGCGGGGAACTGCGCGAGCAGCCCCCACTCGCCCGCAGCCGCCCGCGAATCCGCAACCGCCCCCTACATCCGGCTCAAGCTCGCCGCAGCCAGCAGCACATCCCGGATCGCCGCACGATCACCCACCTGCCCCGCCGCAGCCTCCGCAGGAGACACGTGGCCGGCCGCCAGCCGGCAGAACTCCGCGCCGTCCAGGGCGACATGGGCCACCTCATGCTCCGCGGAGCCCACCGCGGCCGGGGAATCCAGCGGGATCAGCCACTCCCCGCCACCCGATCCCTCGATCTCCAGGCGCAGACTGCGGCCGGGCTCTCCCGCGGGGACAAGGTGCCGGCCCGGTGGCGGCGCCGCCAGCCCCGCGCGGCGGCGGGCCGACAGCACCGTGGGCAGCAGGCGGGCCGCCAGGCCGACCATCTGGTGCAGGTCGCGGCCGACCGGCGGTTCGTACGGGTAGTCCACCGCCTCGGCGATGTCCTCGGCGTGCACCCAGCACTCGAAGGCGCGGTCCAGCATCGCGTCGCGCAGCGGCAGTTCGAAGTCGCCGTAAGGGACGGACAGTCCGCCCGTGCCGCCACCCGTGAAGGACACCGTGCGGACCAGGGCGTGGGTCTGCTCCCGCCAGGGTGCGCGCACGGCTCGGGTCGGCGGGAAGTGCGAGGCCCGCCAGTACGCGTCGGTGCGCGCGGCCGGGGTCGGGCGGTCGGCGGCCACCTCGCCCATCGGGTCCTCCAGGCCCAGCGCGACCGCCACCAGCCCGTCCACCGTCAGCAGATGGGCGATGACCCCGGCGACGGTCGTACGACGGCTCGTCGGCTCGTCCCTCTCGAACCACCGCAGCCGCACAGGCGCGTGCCACTCGGCGTCCCCGAAGTCCTGGAGCAGGGCGTCCAGGCGGGCCGTCTCCGCGTCGTACGGAGTCGCCCACTCGGGCACCGGGATGCGCGGTGGGCGCCGCTCCAGGCAGCCTTCCAGGACGCGGGTGCGCAGAGAGGGGGCCAGGTCGAGGCTCTCGGTGGGGTGCAGCAGGCCGACGGCCTCGCGCAGCCGCCGGGCCTCGTCCGCGCAGAGACCGCAGTCGCCGAGGTGTTCCTCGACGGCTGCCGTCTCCTCCGACGAGCAGGCGGCAAGCGCCCACGCGCCGAGGAGCGACCTCAGGACGCGGTGTTCCAGGACGAGCGGGGCGGGTCGCGGCGCCGGGTCGCCGAGGTCCTCCAGGGCGGGCAGCGGGCGTCCGGTGTCCTCGACGGAGGCGCGGGGGAGCGGTATGCGGGGCGGTTGATCGGGGCTCGGGTCCGGGGTGGGGTGCTGGTCGTCGCCGTTGCCGCTGCTCATACCCCCGGCTCCGCGGGTGGTGTCTCCGGAGCCGTCCTCCCCCTTGGTCTCCTGGTGCTTCTCATGATCGTCACCAGGGTCCCGGTCCGGGTCCCGGTCCGGGAAACGCTCTGCCTCGTTCACACCGCACCCCCGTATCCCGGCGGTGCTCCCGGGGCGGCTCCGGCGTCGTGGGCGGTGGACAGCAGTTGCAGGCCCAGGCGCAGACGGCGGCGGGCCTCGTCCTCGGTGACGCCGAGGTCGGCGGCGGTCTGGCGGTAGTCGCGGCGCTGGAAGTAGGCCAGCTCCAGGGCGGCGCGCAGCGGGACGGGCATGGACTGGACGATGTAGTCGGCGCGGGCGGCGACCGAGGCGTGCCGCACCTTGCGCTCCAGTTCCTCGGTGCAGCCCTGGCCGGCCTGGACGAGGGCGGCGGTCTCGGTGGCGCGCAGCCGCTGCACGGCGAGGCGGTGGGTCAAGGTGGCGACCCAGGAGCGCAGCGGGCCCTGCTTGGGGTCGTAGGCGTCCGGGTGCTCCCAGACGTGGGCGAAGACGTCGCGGGTGATGTGGTCGGCGGCGCGCTCGTCGCCCAGCACGGTGTGGGCGAGGCCGTGCACGAGCGAGGCGAACCGGTCGTAGAGCTCGCCGAGGGCGGCCGCCTCGCCGCGGGCGAGCCGCTGCTGCATCTTGCGGTCCCAGCGGGGCGGTGCGTCCTTCTTCGCCATACGGCCCCCCTCACCGGTCCGATCCGTCCAGCGTGCGTCCTCCGTCCCCCCGAATGTAGTCGGCACGTCCGACAGCGCACGCCCCTTTGTCGCAATGTGCGCCCCTTGTAGAGCCATGGCTGGTGACGCACCTCGCTCTCGTGGTAGAGGACCTCGCGCTCGGATCACCCACGGGCCCCGCTCGGGCCCGCACCGGGTCGGCTACCCGGCCCCCGTGCGATCAGACTCGATCGAACAGGATCGAATGCGATTGAAACAAGCCTTTTCTGATCGGTGACCGTTTTCTGGAGGGAGTTTCAGGGCACAGCCGCTGGGCAGCCGCGCTGCAAGGAAGCGTAGGTATCACTTCCGGTTCGGCGAGCGAGGGGCGTGGTGGTGACGTTGAAAGTGACCGGTGGCGAGCGAGGCGACTGGGCCGTGCTCCAGGTGTCGGGCGAGCTGGATCTGGTGACCTCGCCGGTGATGCGTCAGCACATCCATGACGTGGTGGCCGAGGGGCGCCACAGCCTCGTCCTCGACCTGTCCGAGGTCATGTTCTGCGACTCCAGCGGTGTCGGCGTCCTCATCGCCGCCCGCCGGCTCATCCGCTCCTGCCAGGGCAGTCTGCGGCTGATACTGCCGGCGCAGGGCGCGGCGGACGGGTCGCACGTCAACCGTGTCCTGGGCGCGTTGGGAGTACGCCGGCTCTTCGAGGTCTACCCGGACGTCGCGGCGGCGGTCGCGGGCGACACCCGTCCGCTGTCGGCCTGAACAGGCCCGATCACCGTCGGTAGTGCCACACCGTTGTCCCGAAATTCCCCCGGTCTTGGCACAACCGCCGCTTTCCCACGCCCGGACGCCCTCCGGCGTCGTACGCTCCGTGCCAGAGGTACCCCACGTGACGTAAGGCGGCCCGATAAGACATGGTCAGCAGCGAGTACGAGCGCAGGAGCGCCGCCCGGTTCGCCACCTTCGACCAGGACGGCAACGGCTACATCGACCGGGAGGACTTCAGCGCGGCGGCCAAGGCACTGCTCGCGGAGTTCGGTATCGCGGCCCGGTCCGACAAGGGCCAGGCGCTGTACGGCGGAGCCGAGGCGTTCTGGCAGGGCATGGCCGGCATCGCGGACCGGGACGGTGACCAGCGCATCACCCGCGAGGAGTTCGTGAACGGCGCGGTCAAGCGGCTGCGGGACAACCCGGACCGGTTCGCCGAGATCGCCCGCCCCTTCCTGCACGCCGCCTTCGACCTCGCCGACTCCGACGGTGACGGTGCCGCCACGGTCGCCGACACCGCGCGCGTGCTGGGCTGCCTCGGCGTCCAGCAGGACATCGCCCGGGCGGCCGCCGGCTCGCTCGACGCGGACGGCGACGGCAAGGTGGCGGAGGGCGAGATCATCACCGCGTTCGCCCGTTACTTCACCGTCCCCGAGTGATCCCTACGCCCCCGAGAAGCGCTCCCTGAGCTGGTACTTGAGCACCTTGCGCAGGGTCTCGTTGCGTGGAAGGGCGTCCACCACCTCCAGCTGCTCCGGCAGCTTGTGCGTCGACAGCCCTTCCCCGCGCAGATACGACGTGAGCGCCTCCAGGGTCAGCCGGTCCGCGCCGGCCGGCTGTTCCACGACCGCGCAGACCCGCTCCCCGCGCTCCGCGTCCGGCAGGCCGATCACGGCCACGTCCCCGACCGCCGGATGCCGGTGCAGCAGGTCCTCGATCTCCTTCGCCGAGACGTTCTCCCCCTTGCGGATGATCACGTCCTTCAGGCGGCCGGTCAGCACCAGATGCCCGCTGTCCGTCAGATACCCGAGGTCACCGGTCCGCAGGAACCCTTCCCCGTCGAAGGCCCGAGCCGTCTGCGCGGGGTCCAGATAGCCCCGGCACACCGCCTCCCCGCGCAGCCGCACCTCCCCCTCCACGATCCGTATCTCCATCTCCCCGGGCGGCCGCCCCTCGGTCGTCGCCAGGTTCTCCGCCGTGTCGTCCGGTGCCCCCATCGTGATCATCGGCACCTCGGTCATGCCGTAGCCGTGCGTCAGCTGCACGCCCATCTCGCGGACCACGGCGTGATAGAGCTCCGGCGGCTTCGGCGCCCCGCCGCCCGCCAGCAGCCGCAGGGAGGGAACGGCCTTCTCGCCGTCCGGCTGCCTGCGCTGCTCCGCCAGGAGCATCGAGTAGAACGCCGTGGACCCGCCGGCGATCGTCACACCGTGGCCGCGGTACCCCTTCAGCGCGTCCGGCAGCGCGAACTGCTCGAACATCACCGCGGGGAAGCCGTAGAGCAGGAGCATCACCATGTAGTCCGGGCCGCCTATGTGCGCGTACGGAAAGGCGATCGACCCGATGTCCCCGGCGGTCGGACGCAGCGCGTGCGCCAGGCAGGAGCCGCCCGCGATCAGTGAGCGATCCGTGTGCAGCACGCCCTTGGGGTCGGACGTCGTCCCCGAGGTCCAGTAGATCCAGCGCACCGAGGTGCCCTCGGCGGGCGGTGGGGGCAGGACCGACGGGTCCCCGTCGGGCAGGCTGTCGTACGCCTCGAAGATCCCCTTCGCGCCCAGCCGTCGCGCCATCCCGGTGTGGTCGAAGCCCCGCCACGCGCCCGGCACCGCGAAGAACTCCGCCTTCGACTCCCGCAGCGCGAACCCCACTTCGCGCTCCCGGTAGAAGGGGATGACCGGCGACTGCACGGCACCGAGCCGGGCCAGCGCGAAGGACAGCACGGCTGTCTCGATGCGGGTGGGCAGCTGCCAGGCGACGACCGTGCCGGGGCGTACGCCCATGTCGTACAGGCCCGCCGCCACGCGCTCGGCACGCGCGCGTAGGCCGCCGAAGGACAGGGTGCGGCTCTCCTGGAGGAGAGCGGGGCGCTCGGGGGTGCGGACGGCGCGGCCGGCGAGCAGGTCCCAGAGGGTGCGCGAGGAACTCAGGGCCTGAGCGGTGTCGTTCATGACAACCCCCTGCGTCAACTGACGGTCAGTCAGATCGTGGGCAGAGCGTAGGGCTCACCGCCTTGTCGGTCCAGGGGTGCGGGTCTAGCCTTCCCGTGGCGGCATGATCTGACGGCGCATCAGATGGTGGCGGCCTCCGGCGGAGGGGGAACGGCTCGTGGATCTGGCGTACACGCCCGAAGAAGAGGAGTTCCGCGCCCGGTTGCGGGAGTGGCTGGGCCGGGTGCTGCCCGCGCTCGCGCCGAAGCCGTCCCCGGACGACTGGCCGGGACGCCGCGCCTACGACCTCGGCTGGCAGCGCAGGCTGTACGACGCCGGGTACGCCGACGTCCACTGGGACGCCTCCCCGACCATGCGGCTGATCTTCCTGGAGGAGACCGAGAAGGCGGGCGCGCCCTATGTGGGTGCCAACTTCGTCGGGCTGCTGCACGCGGGGCCGACCGTCGCCGCCGAGGGAACCGCCGGACAGCGGGCGCGCTGGCTGCCGCCGATCCTGCGCGGGGACGAGGTCTGGTGCCAGGGCTTCAGTGAGCCGGACGCCGGATCCGACCTCGCGGCACTGCGCACGCGCGCGCGTAGGGACGGCGACGACTATGTGGTGAGCGGGTCCAAGATCTGGACCTCCCATGCGGAAGTGGCCGACTGGTGCGAGCTGTTGGTCCGCACCGACCCCGATGCGCCCAGGCACCGCGGGATCAGCTGGCTGGCGATGCCCATGGACGCGCCGGGCATCACCGTACGGCCGCTGAGGACCCTCGCCGGGTCGGCCGAGTTCGCCGAGGTGTTCCTCGACGAGGTGCGGGTGCCGGTCGCCAACCGGGTCGGGGAGGAGAACGACGGCTGGCGCGTGACGATGGTGACCCTCTCCTTCGAGCGCGGCACGGCCTTCGTGGGCGAGGTCGTCGCCTGCCGCCGGGTCCTGCGCGAACTCGCCGGCGAGGCGCGCAAGAACGGGCGCTGGGACGATCCCGTGCTCCGGCGCCGGCTGGGGCGGCTGAACGCGGAGTTCCGGGCCCTGTGGCGGCTGACGCAGTGGAACGTGAGCGAGGCGGAAGGGAGCGGTGGGGTGCCGGGCGTAGGGGGTTCGGTTTTCAAACTCAGGTATTCGCATGCCCGCCAGGACCTCTATGACGCCGCGGCCGACGTGCTGGGCCCCGAGGCGCTGGACCTCGGCCGGCCGTGGGTGCTCGACCGGCTGTCCTCGCTGTCGTACACCATCGCCGCCGGCACCTCGCAGATCCAGCGGAACATCGTGGCCGAGCGGATCCTCGGACTGCCGAAGGGGCGGTGACGGATGCGTTTCCAACTGACCGAGGACCAGCGGGCGTTGCGCGGTGGTGTGCGGGAGATGCTGGCGCGGCGCTTCGGCCCGGAGGCGCTCAGGGCCGCCGTCGACGAGCCCGGCCGCCTGGACCGGGCCCTGTGGCGGGAGCTCGGCACGGCAGGCTTCTTCGCGCTACGGCTGCCGGAGGCGCGGGGCGGAGTCGGACTCGGGTTGCCCGAGGCGGTGTTGGCCTTCGAGGAGGCGGGACGTGCGCTACTGCCCGGGCCCCTGGTGGCCACGCACCTCGCGGCGGGGGCGGTGCCTGGCGCGGCCACCGGGGAGACGGTCGTGGCGGGTGTCGGCAACGGGCTGGTCGAGTGGCTCGCCGAGGCGGACGTCGTACGGGGGGTCGCGGCCGGGGCCGTACCGCTGCGCTCGGTCGACCCGCTGACGCCCCTGCACCGGGTCCCCGCAGGCGCGGGCCCGGCCCCCGTCGCCGTACTCCTCACCGCGGCCGAACAGTTGGGCAGTGCCACACGCGCGTGCGAGCTGGCTGTGCAACACGCCCGGACGCGTGAGCAGTTCGGGCAGCCGATCGGGGCCTTCCAGGCGGTGAAGCATCTGTGCGCGGAGATGCTGGTGCGGACGGAGACGGCCCGTGCCGCCGTCTACGCGGCGGCCGTCACGGCCGACCCGGCCGACGTCGACACCGCCCGGCTGCTCGCCGACGAGGCCGCCGTGCGCGGCGCCCGCGACTGCCTTCAGGTGCACGGCGGCATGGGCTTCACCTGGGAGTTCGAGCTCCACCTGCATCTGAAGCGCGCATGGGTGCGGACGCATCGTGCGGGCGATGCTACGCAGAGTGAGGAGAATCTGGCGGCCGAGCTTCTCGCCGAATCGAGCTGAAGGCCGCTGGTCTGCGATGTCATCGACGGCCCCGGCGCGGATGTCGCGGATTGTGGCATACCGGAATTACGGAGCGTTGATATCGGGTTGTGTCCTACGCGTGACTCGTCACGGCCTGGAGTCGGCCGTCCGCTCCGGTACCTTGTGTGAGATGCGAGTGGTTCCGAGCACGAGCCATCCCGGAGTTGCCCTTGATGCGGCTCCGGATCCGGCGGTGCGCGCCGCTGTTCGCAAGGCGGGAAGGCGTTCTGCCCCCGCCTGTTCGACTCCCCACGACAAGCGTCGCACAGTATGCCGCAGGGGTACTCCTTCGCGCTGGAATATGCCCGAAGCGCTTGTTGGGGTGACTGTACGTCAACCATGCTGTCGGCTAAGGGATTCACGTTCCGTGACCCTGGCTTTGGCCATTGTTCTGGCCATGAAAAGAATGGCTAGGATCGTGGCCCTCGTGAGGCGCGGGGCTATGTGTCCGCCGGTTCGGATGGTGTGAGCGGTGCAGGTGCTTCAAGTGCAGCTGGAGATCCGGCCCGACCCCGCTGAAGTGGGGCGAGCCCGGCGGTGGGCGCGCTCGCGGCTCGCCGGGTCCGGGATAGAGGCCGACGAGCCGCTCGCCGAGACGCTGATCCTGCTCGTCTCCGAACTGGTCACCAACGCCGTGGTGCACACCGGCTGTCCGGCCGTGCTGCGCCTGTCTCTGCCAGGGGCGGCCCAGGGCTGCGCCACCGTCCGGCTGGAGGTGGCCGACCGCAGTGGCCACGCGCCGGTGCCCCGGTGCGCGGACGGTGACGCGACGGGCGGCCGTGGACTCGCCCTCGTCGACGGTCTCGCGGACCGGTGGGGCTGGAGCTCCGAGGGCGCCGGCAAGCGGATCTGGTGCGAACTGGACCGCGGCGCGGAGTCGGCGGCGTCCGCTTCCGCCTACGGGAGCGGGGCGTCGGCGTACGAGGGGCTCGCGTACGAAGCGGTGTGACCGGTGCGTGGGGCCGGTGTGTGTGACCGGTGCGGGTGAGCGGTGTGACGGGCGCACGGCGTGACCATTCCGCCGGATCCGGTGCACGGTTGCAGAGAAGCGCTGTACCTCCAGTGCGGGGGAGCGTCGGTGCGCCCGGCATGCTTCTGTGCGCGGCCGTCAGGAAATAGGGCGTAAGTGACAAATCCCCGAGCGGGTGTTGACGCCGCGTGTCCGGTTGATCACGCTTGTGGTCAGCGATTCGCCGCGAGGGGACGACGAGGGCTTCGGTGACGGAGGCCCTTGCCGAGTGTGGGTCGTGATTCGGCGTCGGTCCTCCCCAGGGCCAGGAGGATCGGGGCGGGTACGCCGGAGTCGGATGGCGGCGCGCGGTGCCGTGCTCGGGGCGGTGGGGGCACCCCCTGCTCGGGTTTAGCCGAGAGTGGGGAAGCCGCGCCGCCAGCCGACCTCGCCGGAGAGTTCAGAGCACGGCCACGGGTGCGACGGGAGTCCCTGTGCCGCCGACGAAGGGCTCAGGCATCGCCGACAGCAGGAACGCGTAGCGACCCTCTTCTCCACAGGCTGTGGACAACTTTTCGAGATTCCAGTTCTGGCCCTGGAGCATCCCCATTTCCACCAGGTCGAGCGCGTGCACCGGCAGCCACAAATCCTCCGTCTCAGGCGGAAATATCTCAAACGTGAGGGTGTCGTTGGCCACCGCCGCCACATCGCGCGCGTGGAACCATTCCGGGGTGCGGATCGACAGGCCGGGTGAGGGGTAGCCGTACGCGTGCTTGTCGCCGGCGAGATACGCCTGGATCTGCCCCGTCCGTACGAGCACGATGTCGCCGGCGCGCACCCGCGTGCCCGCCAGTTCCTCGGCCGCCTCCAGGTCCTCCGGGGTGACCGCGTGCCCGCCGTCGAGCCGCGTGACGCCACGCGCGCGTGCCACGTCCAGCAGCACCCCGCGCGAGACGACGTGCCGCGCCTTGTCGATGCCGCTGAACTCGGCACCGCCGTGCGCAGTGATGGTGCCGGCCGGGCGGCCGTTGTAGATCCGCCCGGAGTGCGAGACATGGGTGAGCGCGTCCCAGTGCGTGGCGGCCTGGAGGCCCATGGTCACGGCGTCGTCGCTGCACGCGACGGTTCCCGGGCCGAAGAGCTCCTGGTTGATCTGCACCATGGTGTGCAGGGGGTTCACGCGCCCGGGGATCATGCCGGTCTGCACGCCGTCCTGCTGGAGGGGGAGGGCGAGCGGGATGCGGCGGCCGCTCCGGACGCAGGCGGCCGCCTCGCGGACCACCTCGTCGGTGATCAGGTTCAGTGTGCCCATCTCGTCGTCGGCGCCCCAACGGCCCCAGTTGTTCACGCGCTTGGCGATCTCGTGGAATGCGTCCGGCAGTGACATGAGTCCTCCCCGGGGCTTGTCTCCGCGTATCTGACGGGTCGTAGAATCAAGTCGAATCTAACGGACCGTCAGAAACTGCGGGAAGGGGCCGGGGCATGGGGAACTTCTTGGCAGGCAAGGTCGTCGCCGTGACGGGCGCGGGCCGGGGCATCGGCCGGGCGGTGGCAGTCGCGGCGGCCGCCGAGGGGGCGCGGGTGGTCGTCAACGACTACGGGGTGTCGGTGGAGGGTGCCTCACCCACCAGCGAGGTCGCCGAGGCGGTGGTCAAGGAGATCGAGTCGGCGGGCGGGGAAGCGGTCGCGGTCGCCGACGACATCTCCACCATGGCGGGCGGACAGCGGGTGGTCGACGTCGCGCTCTCGTCGTACGGACGCATCGACGGTGTCGTCTGTGTCGCCGGGATTCTGCGTGAGCGGATGCTGTTCAACATGACCGAGGAGGAGTGGGATCCGGTGGTCGCCACTCATCTGAAGGGGACGTTCACGGTGTTCCGGGCCGCTTCGGCGGTGATGCGGAAGCAGCGGACGGGGACCCTGATCGGGTTCACCAGCGGGAACCATCAGGGGTCGGTGTCGCAGGCGAACTACAGCGCGGCGAAGGGCGGGATCATCTCGCTGGTGCGCAGCGCCGCGCTGGGCCTGAACCGGTACGGGGTGACCGCCAACGCGGTGGCGCCCGTCGCCCGTACACGGATGTCGGCCGGGGTGCCCATGGAGCTGACGGAGATCGGGGAGCCGGAGGACGTGGCCGCCCTGGTGGTCTATCTGCTGTCGGACGGGGCCGGGGAGCAGGGGATCACAGGGCAGGTGTACACGGTCGCGGGGCCGAAGATCGCGGTGTGGGCCCAGCCGCGGGAGCTGCGTTCGGCCTATGCGGTGGGGGGCTGGACGCCGGAGCGGATCGCGGAGGTTCTGCCGGGGTCGGTGGGGGTGGATCCGATGCCGATGCTGGAGCGGGTGCGGGAGATGAGGCGGGCTGCGGTGGAGGGTTCTCGGCCTAACGCCCAATAGCTCGGGGCGGAAGGTCGTATGGCGGCTGCGGGTTCGTCGTGGCTGGTCGCCGCGGTTCCCCGCGCCCCTGAGGAAGGGGCGTTGTCTCTGGCCGGAAACTACAAGGAGACCCTTTATGGACTTCGGGTTCACGGCGGAGGATGAAGCGTTTCGTGTGGAAGCGCGGGCGTGGCTGGACGAGTACACCAAGGACGCCCAGGACCGTGGTAGTTGGGAACGGGTGCTTGGTAAAGCCGGGTGGATAGGGCTCGGTTGGGGTGAGGCCGGCTATGGGAATCGGAGCGCCACCCTCACCCAGCAGGTCGTCTGGGCCGAGGAGTACGCGCGGTCGGGGGCGCCGGCGCGGTCCGGGCATATCGGGGAGAAGCTTCTCGCGCCCACCCTCATCGCGCATGGCACCCAGGAGCAGAAGGCACGGTTCCTGCCGGCGGTCGCGGCGGGGGACGAGCTGTGGTGTCAGGGGTACAGCGAACCCGGGGCGGGGTCGGACCTCGCTGGGGTGCGGACCAAGGCCGAGCTGGGCGCGGACGGGGCGTATCGGATTACCGGGCAGAAGATCTGGACCTCCCTCGCTCATGAGGCCGACTGGTGTTTCGTGCTGGCCCGTACGGATCCCGAGTCGAGTCGGCATCACGGGCTGACCTTCCTTCTCGTCCCCATGGACCAGCCGGGGCGTATCGAGGTGCGGCCCATTCGGCAGATGACGGGCACCAGTGACTTCAACGAGGTGTTCTTCGACGGCGCACGCGCGCGTGCGGAGCACGTCGTGGGGGGAGCGGGCGGTGGCTGGCGCGTCGCCATGAGCCTGCTCGGGTTCGAGCGGGGAGTGTCGACACTGGCCCAGCAGGTCGGGTTCGCCCGGGAGCTGGAGCGGGTGGTGCGGGCGGCCGTGGAGACGGGGGCGGTCGGTGATCCCGTGGTGCGTGAGCGGCTCGTGCGGCAGTGGGCCGAGCTTCGGGTGATGCGCTGGAACGCGTTGCGCACCCTGGGGCGGTCCGGGGACGCGGGGGCGCCCAGCGTGGCCAAGCTGTTGTGGGGCGGCTGGCATCAGCGGCTCGGGGAGCTGGCGATGCTGGTGCGGGGCGCCGCCGCCGGGGTCGGGCCGGGGCAGTGGTCGCCCTCGACGCCGTACGAACTCGACGAGGCCCAGCAGCTGTTCCTGTTCTCCCGGGCCGACACCGTCTACGGCGGGTCCGATCAGGTGCAGCGCACGATCATCGCCGAGCGGGTGCTCGGCCTGCCCAGGGAGCCCAAGGGGGTCGTCTGATGCGCGGTGTGGTGTTCGACGGGAAGCAGGTCCAGGTCGTGGACGACCTGGAGGTGCGGGATCCGGGGCCCGGGGAGGTGCTGGTCGCGATCTCGGCCGCCGGGTTGTGCCACAGCGATCTGTCCGTGGTGGACGGGACCATACCTTTTCCGGTTCCTGTGGTGCTGGGCCATGAGGGGGCGGGGGTGGTGGAGGCGGTGGGTGTGGGGGTCACCCATGTAGAACCCGGCGATCATGTGGCGCTCTCCACGCTCGCCAACTGCGGTACGTGCGCGGAGTGCGACCGGGGGAGGCCGACGATGTGCCGGCAGGCGATCGGTCGGCCCGGGCGGCCGTTCACCCGTGGGGGCCGGCCTGTCTTCCAGTTCGCTTCCAACTCCGCCTTCGCGGAACGGACCGTGGTGAAGGCCGTGCAGGTGGTTCGCGTCCCGAAGGACATTCCCCTGCCGTCCGCCGCGTTGATCGGGTGCGGGGTGCTGACGGGTGTGGGAGCCGTTCTCAACCGGGCGAGGGTGGACCGTGGCGACAGCGTGCTCGTGATCGGCACCGGCGGTATCGGCCTCAACGTCCTTCAGGGGGCGCGGATCGCGGGTGCCCTGCGGATCGTCGCCGTGGACGCGAATCCGGCGAAGGAGGCGGTGGCACGGCAGTTCGGGGCGACCGACTTCCTGACCTCGACGGAGGGCGTGCGGGAACTGCTGCCGACAGGGGCGGACCATGCCTTCGAGTGCGTGGGGCGGGTGGAGCTGATCCGGCAGGCGGTCGACCTGCTCGACCGGCACGGGCAGGCGGTTCTGCTGGGGGTTCCGCCGGCCGGCGCCGAGGCGTCCTTCGTCGTGTCCGCCATGTACCTGGACAAGTCGATCCTGGGGTGCCGGTACGGGTCGTCGAGGCCGCAGCGGGACATCGCGCTGTACGCCGAGCTGTACCGGGAAGGGCGGCTGATGCTGGACGAGCTGGTGACGCAGACGTATCCGGTGGAGGAGTTCGAGAGGGCGGCGGCGGACGCGGAGGCGGGGAAGGTGGCTCGCGGAGTGCTCACCTTCTGACTGAGGATTGCGGGCCCTGTCCCCGCGCCGGCCCGCCGGGACGCCTCAAGTGCCGCTGGGGACCTCGACGTCGACGCGGCCCGCGGCGCGGAAGGTGCGCCGATAGCTGGTGGGCGTGACACCGAGCGCCGCCTGTAGGTGCTGCCGCATCGACTGGGCCGTACCGAAACCGGCGTCCCTGGCCACCTGGTCGACCGAGAGGCCGGTGGACTCCAGGAGGTGGCGGGCGCGTTCGACGCGTTGCTGCGCGAGCCACTGGCCCGGGCTGATGCCGACCTCCTCGCGGAAGCGGCGGGTGAAGGTGCGCACCGACATGGACTCCTGGTCCGCCATGTCACGCAGCTGGATCGGCTCGTGGAGGCGGCCCAGTGCCCAGGCGCGGGCCGTGGTCGTGGACGCCTGCTGCGGGTCGGGGACCGGGCGGTGGATGTACTGGGCCTGGCCGCCGTCCCGGTGGGGCGGTACGACGGTGCGGCGGGCCACTTCGTTGGCGACCGCCGTGCCGTGGTCGCGGCGGACCATGTGGAGGCACAGGTCGATCCCGGCCGCGACACCGGCCGAGGTCAGCACGTCGCCGTCGTCGATGAACAGGACGTCCGCGTCGACCTCGATCTTCGGGAACAGCCGCTGGAAGCGCTCGGCGTCGGCCCAGTGCGTGGTGGCCGGGCGGCCGTCGAGCAGGCCGGCGGCGGCCAGGACGTAGACGCCGGTGCAGATGGAGGCGAAGCGGGTGCCGGGGCGGACGTGGGCGAGCGCGGCGGCCAGGTCGTCGGTCAGTACGCCGTCGTCGAAGACCGGGCCGAGTTCGTACGACGCCGGGACGATCACGGTGTCGGCGGTGGCCAGGGCCCGCGGCCCGTGCTCGACCTGGATGGCGAAGTCGGCGTCCGTCTGCACCGGGCCGGGCGGCCGGATCGAGCAGGTGACGACCTCGTACAGGAGCCGTCCCCGCGCGTCCCTGGGGCGGCCGAAGATGCGGTGCGGGATGCCCAGCTCGAAGGGGAGCAGGCCGTCCAGGGCCAGGACGACGACGCGGTGCGGTCGGAAATCGGGCTCGGGCGCGGACCCGGGCTCGCGCTCCTGGTGCTCCGGCTCACTGCTCATGGCCCGATCCTAACGAATGCTGTCCTTCGGGCCAATGGCTTCGTGGCCGCGCAGGCCCGAAGCTCGTTGTCGTGACGCAGACAACCGAAGCCACCACCGCCACCGTCGAGAGGACCCCGCCCGGGCCGGGTCGTCCCCGCATCCACCGCGCCTGGTTCGTCGCCGCCGTCGCCTTCGTGACGATCCTCGGCGCGGCCGCCTTCCGCTCCCTGCCGGGGCTGCTCATCGACCCGCTGCACCAGGAGTTCGGCTGGTCGCGCGGCACCATCGGGGCCGCCGTCTCCATCAACCTGGCCCTGTACGGCCTCACCGCCCCCTTCGCCGCCGCGCTGATGGACCGCTTCGGTATCCGGCGCGTGGTCGCGTTCGCGCTCGTCCTGATCGCGCTCGGCTCGGGCCTGACGGTGTGGATGACGGCGGCATGGCAGCTGCTGCTGTGCTGGGGTCTGCTGGTGGGCCTCGGCACCGGCTCGATGGCGCTGGCCTTCGCCGCGACCGTCACCAACCGCTGGTTCACCGAGCGGCGCGGCCTGGTCACCGGCATCCTCACCGCCGCTTCGGCCTCCGGCCAGCTGATCTTCCTGCCCCTCATGGCCCTGATGGTCGACGGGGGCAACTGGCGTCCGGCCGCCGTCACGGTCTCCCTCGCGGCTCTCGCGGTCGTCCCCTTCGTCCTGCTGCTCCTGCGTGACCACCCGGCCGACGTGGCCCTGAAGCCGTACGGCGCGAAGGAGTTCGTGCCCAAGCCGGACCCCGTACGGGGCGCCGCGCGCCGCGCCGTCACGGTCCTGCTGAAGGCGGCCCGCACCGGCCCCTTCTGGCTGCTGGCCGGCACCTTCGCGATCTGCGGTGCCTCCACCAACGGCCTCGTCCAGACCCACTTCGTGCCCGCCGCCCACGACCACGGCATGCCTGTCCCGGCCGCCGCCTCGCTGCTCGCGGTCATCGGCGTGTTCGACGTGATCGGCACGATCGCCTCCGGCTGGCTCACCGACCGCTTCGAGGCGCGCCGCCTGCTCGCGGTCTACTACGCCCTGCGCGGTGTCTCGCTGCTGTTCCTCCCGATGCTGCTGGCCCCGTCGGTGCACCCGCCGATGCTGTTCTTCATCGTCTTCTACGGCCTCGACTGGGTCGCCACCGTCCCGCCCACCGTCGCCCTGTGCCGGGAGCAGTACGGCGAGGACAGCGCGATCGTCTTCGGTTGGGTCCTCGCCTCCCACCAGGTCGGAGCCGCGCTGGTGGCCGTCCTCGGCGGGGTCGCGCGCGACGTCTTCGGCTCGTACGACGTGGTCTGGTACGCGTCGGGCGCGCTGTGCGCGGCGGCGGCGCTGATGGCGCTGGTGATCCGGCGGCGGCCGGTGGCCCCCGCGATGGTGGCTGCGTGAGGAGTGACTCCGGGAGCCTCCTACGTCAGATCGAGGCTCCCCGGTCCGGACCCGAGTCCGGGGGCCGGGTCCAGGCGTAGCCGCACGTAGTGCGTGTCGGTCGGACCTGACGGGCCTGACGGGCCGGGGCGCCGGTGGCCGTCGGGGGTCCAGCCGTGGCGGGCGTAGAAGGCCCGGGCCCGGGTGTTGCGCTCCCAGACTTCGAGGACCCCGTTCGTGAGGGACGCGTCGCGCAGGTGCCGCACGAATGCCGCGTGCAGTAGGCCGCCGATGCCCTGACTCCAGCTGTCCCGGCGGACGTGGATCTGGTGCAGTTGGCCGGTGGTCGTGGCGTTCATGTCCGCGTCCGCCGGCTCGCCCATCGAGAGGATGCCCGCCAACTCGCCCTCCCGCACGGCGCACAGAACCGTCCGGTCGTCCGCCTGGAGGGCGCGCCTCCACGCGTTCCGCCGGTCGGCGCGTGCTTCGGGAGAGACCAGCTCCGCCTCCGGGATTCCTCCCGCCAGGTAGTAGGCGGCGCGGGACCGGGTGTGCAGGTCGGTGATCTCTTCCACGTCGCTCGGGGCGGCGGCTCGCAGCAGGATCCGGGGAGTCGTCACCCTCGCAGACACGCGCCCTACGAGGTGCGCGGTTCCGCGGTTCCCTTCACCTGTTTCTTGCGAGGCGGCCCCGGCGTTCACGCCGGGGAGGAATCGCATCCGGGTGGCGTGACGCGGAGCGTCGCCGTATCCGGTTCAGGGCGCGGAGCGCCCGTGCCGCCGTAGATATCGCCAAGGTGATACGAACGCGTGTTTCCGTGACCGCTGGTCGGGGTGATGGCTGGGGAATCGGGGGCGTTTGTGCGGCTGTCGTACGTATGGTCTTTCGGAGGGTTCGGGACGGCACGGTGTCCCGGCCGGGGATCGTGAGGGGCGAGATGGCGCGGGTGGGGGCGGCTGTGGAGGCTGGGTGTGCCCGCTACACCTACCGGCTTCGCGTGTCGTGCGCTGCTGGCGCCGCCTTGGCGGCGGAGTGGGGCCGCTGCCGCTGGGTGTGGAACGAATGCGCTGGCAAGTCCAGGGCCGTACACCTGCACAACAAGGCCACCGGCCAGAAGGCCACCTGCGGTCCCGCCCAGCTCGACAGGATGCTGACCGAAGCCCGCGCTCGTACACCGTGGCTGCGTGAGGGCTCGTCGGTTGTCCAGCAGCAGGTCATCCGCGACTTCGGCCGCTCCCGCGCCAAGGCGCTCAGGGACATCGAAGAGCGCCTGCCCATGGCACGCCGGGCGGGTATGCCCGCGTACAAGAAGAAGCACGAGACGCTGGCGACCCTCAACTACACCCGGCGCGGGTTCCGGTTGAAGGACGGCCGTCTGCACCTGGCGGGCGGCATCGTCCTGACGGTGGTGTGGTCGCGGGAACTGCCGGCCGAGCCGTCCTCGGTACGCGTCTACCAGGACAGTCTCGGCCACTGGTACTGCTCGTTCGTCGTCCCCGCCCAGGTCCAGCCCCTGCCGGAGACCGGCCGCGTACTCGGCATCGACTGGGGTGTGAAGGAGACCGCGACCACCACATCCGATGCCCACGACCTCCCCCATTCCGGGCATGGCAGGAAGGCCGGGACGAAGCTGACGCGGTACGACCGGATGATGGCCCGCCGTCGGCCGAAGAAGGGCCGGCCCGCATCGAAGGGCTACCGCGAGGCGAAGAAACTGCGGGCAAAGGAGCACAAGAAGGTTGCCAGGCAGCGTGAGGACACCGGCCGCAAGTGGGCCAAGAAGGTCGTCCGCGACCACGACGCCATCGCTGTCGAGGACTTCCGTCCCAAGTTCCTCGCCAAGAGCACCATGGCCCGCAAGGCCGCTGACGCCGCCATCGGCGCCACCAAGGCCGCGCTGATCGAGATGGGCCGCAAACACGGGCGGGACATCCGTCTCGTCCACCCCGCGCACACCACGATGGACTGCGCGCACTGCGATGCGAGAGCCAAGCATCGCCTGCCGCTGGGTGAGCGCACCTACACCTGCACCGCGTGCGGAAACACGTCCCCAAGGGACAAGAACTCCGCACACGTCATGCTCGTCCGGGCTGGTCTCAACCCGGCTGGTGCCGATGGCGCAAGACCTCCTGGAGCACTGCTCCAGGAGGCGGCCTGAGCCAGGAATCCCCTTCCCTTCAGGGAGGGGAGGATTCAAAGGAACCGCCCCTTGTGGAACAGCAGCGGCGCCATGTCCCCGTCGCTCGCCCCCAGGGCGTCCACCCGGCCTACGACGATGAGGTGGTCGCCCCCCGTGTGCACCGCGTGGATCGTGCAGTCGATCCACGCGAGCGTGCCCGCGAGGCGGGGCGAGCCGGAGACGGGAGCCGCGTCGTGGGCGACCCCCGCGAACTTGTCCGCGCCGCGCACCGCGAAGGCGCGGCACAACTCGCCCTGGCCGGCGCTCAGGACGTTCACACAGAAGACGCCCGCGCGCGCGATGCGCGGCCACGTCGTCGACGTGCGGCCGACCATGAAGGCGACCAGGGGCGGGTCGAGGGAGAGGGCGGAGAAGGACTGGCAGGCGAAACCGGCGGGGGCGGGCAGGGAGCCGGGGGCGCCGGCGGTGGCCGGGGCGGGTGCCTGAGGGTCGTCGGTGGTTCCTGGTGCCGTGACAACGGCCACGCCCGTCGCGAAGTTCCCGAGCACCCGCCTGAACTCCGCCTGCCCGACCGGCGCCCGCTCGTCCTCGCCGACGCAGCGCAGTGCCGGGCGTGGCGGCGCCGTCACGGGCGGTGCGTCGGCCGACCTGAGGTAGCGGACGGCTGCGGCGGCCATTGCTGCGTGTCCCATCACACCGACCATTGAACCTGACGGTATGTCAGATAGGAAGGGGCGCGATCGCACCGGCCCACGCCGGGCCGCCCTCACCGCCCCCTGTACTCGGCGCTCCTGCGCTCCACGAAGCTCGCCACTCCCTCCCGGGCGTCCCGCGTCGTCATGTTGATCTCCTGCGCGGCCGCCTCCGCCGCGAAGGCGGTGGCGCGGTCGGCGTCGAGGGAGGCGTTGACGAGCTGTTTGGTGAGGGCGAGGGCGCGGGTCGGGCCGGCGGCGAGGCGCTCGGCCCACGCACGCGCCGTCTTGTCCAACTCGTCGTCCGGGAGGACGCGGTTGACGAGCCCGAGCCGCTCCGCGTCCGCGGCGGTGAGGGCGTCACCGAAGAACATCAGCTCCTTCGCCCGCCGCGGGCCGATCAGGCGGGGGAGCAGATACGCCCCAGCACCGTCGGGGACGAGGCCACGTCGTACGAACACCTCGATGAACCGGGCCGATTCGGCGGCCAGTACGAGATCGCAGGCGAACGCGAGATGGGCGCCGAGGCCGGCCGCGGTGCCGTTCACCGCCGCGATCACCGGCTTCTCGCAGTCGAGGACGGCGGCGACGAGGCGCTGGGCGCCGAGCCGGATCGTGCGGGCGACGTCGCCGGGAATCCGCTCGCCCGCCGCCTGGGCCGCGGCCGTGGATCCGCCCTGTCCGCCCCGCAGATCCGCCCCGGTGCAGAAACCGCGGCCCGTGCCGGTCAGGACGACGGCCCGTACGTCCGGGTCCGCGGAGGCGTCGGCGAGCAGGTGGATGACGCGTTCGCGCTGGTCAGGGGTGATGGCGTTGAGGGCTTCGGGGCGGTTGAGGGTGATGCGGCAGACCTGATTGTCAGTGGCGTGCAGTACCAATGACTCAACGGAATTTCCGGACACATGGGGGGAAGCGGGCATGTTCACTTCATTATCCGAATCGTCGGAGTTGACGTCAGCCGCACACGACCAACGCGTCCAGCGCCACCGCGCCCTGCCCCCGGGGCAGCACCATCAGCGGATTGATGTCGAGCTCCGCGAGGTCGTCCCCGAGCTCCAGCACCATGCGCTGCACACGCAGGACGACTTCCACGAGCGCGTCGAGGTCCGCCGGGGGCCGCCCCCTGACCCCGTCGAGGAGGGCCCGCCCGCGCAGTTCCGCGCACATGTCCCGGGGCTGCTCCTCACCGAAGGGCGGCACGCGTACGGCCGTGTCGTGCAGTACCTCCACGAGCACCCCGCCCAGTCCGACCGTCACGGTCGGGCCGAACAGGTCGTCGTGCGCGGCACCCACGACCATCTCGACGCCCCGCTCGACCATCTGGCAGACCAGGACGCCGTCCAGCGAGACATCCTCGTAGCGGGCGATGTCGGTCAACTCGCGATAGGCGTCGCGGACCTGGCTGGCGGACGTGAGCCCGATCTTGACCAGGCCGAGCTCCGTCTTGTGGGCGATCCGCGCGCCGGACGCCTTCATCACCACGGGGTAGCCCACCTGCCCCGCGGCCCGCACGGCCGCCGCCGCGCTGGTCACCAGCTGCTCGCGCGGGACACGGATGCCGTACGCCCGCAGCAGTTGCTTCGCCGCGTGCTCGCTCAGCTGCTCGCCCGGGCGTATCAGTGCCTGCGCTTTGCGGAAGGACGGCGAGGGCGTGCGCGGGGCTTCGTCGAAGGGCGAGCGGTAGCCGGCCACGAAGCGGTGGTGGTCGAGGTAGGCGCGGACCGCGGTGATGCAGTTCGCCACCGTGCGGAAGGTGGCCACGCGCGAGGACCCGAGCAGGACTTCGCGGTACGCGGGCTCGGTGCCGACCGGCGACCCCCACACCACGCACACCAGCTTGTCCGTCCGCTCGGCGGCGTCCACCAGATCCCGCACGAGCCGGTCGCTGAGCGGCGGGAAGGGGCCGGTGACGGGGCAGATCAGCACCCCGACCTCGGGGTCGGCGAGGATCGCGTCGATGATCTTCCGGCCCCGCCAGTCGCCGACCGGGTGCCCGCCGTTGTCGACCGGGTTGGCCACGCTCAGATACTCCGGTATCCATTGGTGCAGCTCCGCCTGCCTGGCCTCCGACAGCGCCGGCAGCCGCAGCCCCGCCTCGGTCGCCAGGTCGGCGAAGTGCGCGCCCGTGCCGCCCGAGATCGAATAGACGACGACGCCGTCGGCACGGGGCGGCCGTGCGCGGGCCAGCAGGGCCGCGGTGTCCTGGAGTTCGTCCAGTCCGTCGACCCGGATCACCCCGTACTGCCGCATCGCCGCGTCCACCACCGCGTCCGCGCCGGTCAGCTTGCCGGTGTGTGAGGCGGCCGTGCGGGCGCCGGTCTCGGTGCGGCCCACCTTGACGGCGACGACGGGCACCTTGCGGCGGGCGGCGCGGTCGGCGGCGAGCAGGAACGAGCGGCCGTCCTTGAGGCCCTCCACATAGCAGGCGATGGCACCCACCTCGGGCCGCTCGGCGAAGTAGGAGATGAAGTCGGCGGTCTCCAGGTCGGCCTCGTTGCCGGTGGGTGCCCAGTGGGAGAGGCGGATGCCGAGCTCCTGGAGGGCGAACACGGGGCGGCCCTGGTGGCCGGACTGGGTGATCAGGGCGATCGCGGGACCGTCCAGGTCGTCGCGGAAGCGTTCGAAGGCGTTGAGGTTGGTGTTGGGGCCGAGCAGCCGCATCCCGGACCGCTCGACGGCGGCGGCCAGCCGGGCCTGCGCGGCGGCGCCCTCCGCACCGGTCTCGGCGAACCCGGAGGCGAAGGCGACGGCGAACTTCACCTTGGCCTCGGCGAGTTCCTCGATCACCGGGAGGGGTTCGGCGACCAGCAGTACAGCGAGATCGATCTGCTCGGGCAGGTCGGCGACGGAGGGGGAACAGGGGATGCCGAAGACGGACGGGCGAGTCGGATGCACCGGGTGGAGCCGGGCCCCGACCCGCTCGGACCAGGCCATCAGCTGGCGGGTGACACCGGTGTTCGGCCGGCCCTCGGCGTCGGAGGCGCCGATCACGGCGACCGACTCCGGCCGGAAGAAGCGGTCCAGATCGGGTACGTCGGAGTACAGCGGACGGCCGCTGACGTCGAGATCGTCGACATCGGCCGGCCGGCCGTGCACGGCGGGCCCGGGCTGCTCGCCACAGGCGATGACCCGGGCTCGGCGGGAGTCGGTGGTGAGGGTGCCGTGGGTTGATCCAAGCATCGGTCCGCCCGCTCCTGTGTGACAGCGATTAACTGACGCAGTGTCAGATTAAGGGAACTGACGCCACGTCAGGAATGGCTGTGCACGCAAAGTTGGCCGGAGAGCGCGGACCGCGCTGCTCACAGCACCGCCAGCACCTCCTTCGCCACCCGCTCACCCGACCGCACCGCCCCGTCCATGAAGCCCATCCAGTACGTGGAGGTCTCCGTCCCGGCCCAGTGGATGCCGCCGACGGGCGCGCGCAGGGCGGGACCGTACTGGGTCAGGACGCCGGGCGCCGCGATGGAGACGGGGCCGCCGCGGGTGTGTGCCTCGTTGTTCCAGCGTTGTAGGACGAAGGAGGTGGGGGAGGCCGCTTTCGCGCCGAAGTAGGTCGTGTAGTCCTTCAGTACGGCCGCCCGGACCTCCGCCTCGCTCACCGCGTCCAGCTTCCGGGCCTCGTCAGCCTCGATGAAGCCCATCAGGGCGCCGTAGGAGGCGTCGGGCGGGGAGTTGTCGAAGGTGGAGCTGATGACGCCGGTGTCGCTGACGACCTGGCCGTTGAGGCCGTCCGCGCGCCAGAAGGGGGTGTCGTAGATCGCGATCGCCTTGCCGACCGAGGCCATCGGCAGGCGCTGGGTGAGCTGGTCGCGGGAGGCCGGCAGCACGGGGTCGTAGGTGATACGGGCCGCGATCGGCGGGGGCACGGCGACGACGACCTTCTTGGCGGTGACGGTGACACCGTCGGCCGTGACGACGTAACCGCCACCGGACCGGGCGATCGTGCGCACCGGGGCGCTGAGCACCACCCGGTCGCCGAGGGTGGCGGCGAGTTTGACCGGCACCAGCTGGGAGCCGCCGACGAAGCGCAGTTCCTGGGCGCCGTTCGCGGTCTCGGTGAGGCGTTCCAGGGTGCCGGGGTTCGAGGAGTTGCCCGCGGCGGCTATGTAGAACAGGACGAACAGGAAGGAGAGTTCGCGGGGTTCGGCCGAGAAGATCGACGTGCAGGCCACGTCGAAGAGGAACTTGGCCGACGGGACGACGGCGTTGGCGCGCAGCCACGTCTCGAAGGTCTGCCGGTCCCATTCGTCGGCCTTCTCGGCGGTCCAGGGGGCGTCGACCGGGATCTGCTTGGCCAGGTCGTCGAGCGTCGCCTGCACGATCGCGGCGTTGGCGAGCCCGGCCGCGTCGATGGGCGGGACCGCGCCGAGGATGCCGTCGGTGGCGTAGGGGGTCTTCTTGCCGTCCTTGTAGAGGAGGTTGTCGCCGGTGTTGTAGGTCGGGAAGGTCCCGACGCCGAGGGAGTCGGCGAGGGCTCTGATGCGGTCCTGGGTGGGGCCGATGAACTCGCCGCCGCCCTCGGGGACGCCTCCGTTCGCCAGGTCCAGCCCGACGACCCGGCCGCCCACCCGGTCGCGGGCCTCCAGGACGACGACCGACTTGCCGGCCGCCACCAGGTCGCGGGCCGCGGTGAGTCCGGCCAGGCCGGCGCCGACGATCGCGACGTCGGCCTGGCGGGTGGCCGCCGAGGCCGTGCCGGATCCGGTCGCGGTGAGGGTGGCGGCACCGGCCGCGGCGGCCGCGCCACCGAGGAGGGAGCGCCGGGAGACCCGGGGGAGTCGGGTGTGCTGGGGGTGCTGTCCTTCGTGTGCCACGTGCGTCCTCCGTCGTGCGGGAGAGAGGGAGTGGAGCCAGAAAGTTGAACAGTGCTCACATTCTGGCTCCGTGCGGTGGCGCGGTACAGCTCTCACGCAACTTCTGACTCGTAAGTAACAGCAGATCTACGCAAGAGAGTTGAGAGTGTCTGAGCGAAGCCCGGAAGCCGGCGTCAGACCGGCAGCCGGGAGACGCGTCGGCTGCCGTCCCCGGCGATGGCCTTCGCTATCTTCTGGGCGTCGATCGCCATCTCGCGGAGGTTGCCGCTGATGGGATTGGTGTAGCCGGTGAAGTACAGGCCGGGGGCCTGGGCAGGGGTCCGTGCGCCCTGGACGACCGGCCTGCCGCGGGGGTCGAGCACGTCGAGGTGGCCGAGGAACCCTTCGAGTCCCCGGACGTACCCGGTGGCCGCGATGACGGCGTCCGGGGAGACGCGGCTGCCGTCGGCCAGGAGCACCTTGTCGTCCTCGAAGCCGTCGACGGCGGCCACGATCTCGACGCGGCCCTTGCGTACGGCGTCGACGAGGCCGACGTCGAGGACCGGGATCGCGCCGTCCTTGACCCGGCTGTAGAGGCCGGAGTCCGGGCGCGGCAGCCCGTGGGCCGACAGGTCCGGCACGCTGAGCCGGGCCACGGGCCGGGCGAGCCGGTCGACGAGCCCGACCGGCAGTCGCCGTACGAGGATGCTCGTGCGCTGGGCGGGCCAGCCGGCGGTGGAGCGGCGGACGATGTGCGGGGCGGTACGGACCGCGAGCCGTACCCGTGCGGCGCCGCCCTCCACCAGGTCCACGGCGATCTCGGCACCGGTGTTGCCGACACCGACGACCAGGACGTCGCGGCCCGCGTAGGGGGCCGGGTTGCGGTACTCGCCGGCGTGCAGGAACTCGCCGGTGTAGCCGACGCGGCCGGGCCAGTCCGGGACGCGCGGGGTGTGGTTGTGGCCGGTGGCCACGACGACCGCGGCGCCGGTCAGTTCACGGCCGCCGGTCGCGCGCAGCAGCCAGCCGGAGCCGTCCGGTGCGGGCTCGACGCGGGAGACCTCGACGCCGGTGACGATCTCCAGGTCGTGGTGCTCGGCGTACTTCTCCAGGTAGCGCACGACGTCGTCCCGTGACACCCAGCGCCCGAAGCGGCGCGGCATCGGCAGCCCCGGCAGAGCCGACAGCCGTCGGGTGGTGTGCAGATGGAGCCGGTCGTAATGGCGCCGCCAGGAAGCGCCGACCCGGTCCGACTTCTCCAGCACGACGGCCCGCAGCCCCCGGGCGCGCAGCGCGTGCGCGACGGAGAGTCCGCCGGGGCCGCCGCCGATGACGTAGACGGGGCGGTCCGTGGGGGTCGGGGACGCTGTGGAGTCGGCCATGTCCGGGAGCGTAATCACGCAGCCGGTTGATGGGTCTCGGTCAAGCCCGGAATTGGTTGCGGATCGATCACGGCTGTAGGAGGGGTGGGTGGAACCTGTGGCGTAGATCTCCTGGTTGTGGGGGTGGGGTGGGCAAGGGCGCCGAAAGTCTGTCCCGTTACGCGCCGGGCGCGCGGAACGTGACCTGGCGGCGGGTGGCCTTGTCGATCTCGTCCAGGGTGAGGAGCGGAGTGGCCCGGGTGCGCAGGGCCCCGCTGGCCTTGACGGTGAGGCTGACGGCGGCCATGGAGACCGCGTCGGGGAAGTCGATGACGCACACGAGGTCGTCCTCGCCGAAGGCGAAGTACATGGCCTCGACCTTGCCGCCGAGATCGTTGACGACCCGGTCGACGGCGGCGCGGCGGCCGCTCGCGCCTTCCTTGAGCAGACCCTTCGCGCCGTCGGGCGTGTAGGTGGCCTGGATGAGGAACTTGGGCATGGGGCTGCTTCCTGACCTCGCTCGTCCGGTACGCAGCATGGCCTTCCCCCGGCACGGCGGCGGCTGCTCACGGAAGGGCGGGATTCACCCGTTGGGCGCCGGACCTCGGACCCCCTGGCTCAGGTACTCGGGTGGGGCTGAGTATCCGCGCTCTGTTCGGTGACCGGGTGAGGCGAAGACGCTTGGACCATGCGTCAAGGACATCAAGGACCACAGCGCCCCGTTCAGCTGCTGCTGCCGATCCTCGTGCCGGCCGGACTCGCTCTCGCGGGGTGGGCCGCCTGGCTGGGCTGGGACCAGCATCGCGATGTGCATCCCGACGGGAGCACGACCGGCCCGTACGAGGCGTGGCAGGTGATCGGGCTGGTGCTGACGCTGTTGGTGCCGGTGTACTGGGCGGCCTCCCGGCGCCACGCCAACGGTGCCGTGCTCGGCACCACGGCCGGTCTGACCGTCGCGGCCTTCTACGACTGGTCGGACGACGCCAGTGGGCTGTTCGTGATCGGGGTGGGGATGGTCATGGTGGGGACCCTCGCCGTGACCGCCGCCCTGGCCGCCGTGATCGGCGCGGTCATCGCCCCGCGACGCGGCCAACCGGGCTGAGCCCGTGTGCGGGTGGGGGGCCGGAGAGCCCTCGGGCGGTGGCCGCTCACGTCCCAAGTCCAGCCTTTTCATGGCCGAGACAGAGGAATGGTTCGGCAGGCCAAATCACTTGACAATTAGTCATACCGAAAAGGAAGATCAGAGGGTCACCGTGAGGCTCAGGGAGACGTGAAACGCCGGGGAGGTGAGCCATGAAGCTGCGGTACAACGAGCGGATCTATCCGACCGGTCGGCAGCAGCGGGATCTGGCGCGCTTCTTCGGGTGTGCACGCGTGATCTACAACGACGGATTGAGGGAGCGGCGTGCAGCGTGGAGGAACGGCGAGCCGTACATCTCCGACGTGTCATTGCAGAAGATGGTCATCACGGCTGCGAAGAAGACGCCGGAGCGGGAGTGGCTGAAGGAAGCGCCCTCGGTGGCGCTGGTGCAGTCGCTCGCGGATCTGCATGCCGCCTACCGGAACTTCTTCGCCTCCAAGAGGGGGCTACGGCAGGGGCCGAAGGTCGCACCGCCGAAGATGAAGAAGAAGTCCGGGCGTCAGTCGATCCGGCTGACTCGTAACGGGTTCGTGCTGCGGGGCAATGGGAAGCTGTTCATCGCGAAGCTTGGGGATGTCGAGGTGCGCTGGTCGCGTCCGCTTCCCTCCGAGCCGTCCAGTGTCACGATCATCAAGGACTCCACGGGCCGCTACTTCGCGAGCTTTGTGGTCGCAACCGAGGACAAGCCACTTCCCGAGCTGGATATGGACGAGACCGAGACCGGTATCGACGTGGGCCTGTCTGCCTACGCGGTCCTACGCGGCCGGAAGATCGCTTCCCCCAAGTTCTTCCGGCGGCAGGAGAAGAAACTCCGCCGGGCGCAGCGCAAACTGTCCCGCGCTGAGAAGGGATCGAACAATCGGCGCAAGGCCAAGCATGCCGTAGCCAAGATCCACAGCAGGATCGCGGACCAGCGCCGCGACTTCATCGAGCAGGAAACCACCCGCATCGTCCGCGAGAGCCAAGCGGTCTATGTGGAGGACCTGAACCTGAAGGGCTTGGGATCGGCGAAGGGTAAGCGCGGCAAGTCCGTCCATGACCAGTCGCTCGGCATGTTCGCCAGCACTCTCGAAGCGAAGTGCGCACGGTACGGGCGCGGCTTTGCCAAGGTCTCTCGCTGGTTCCCCTCCACTCAGATGTGCTCCACCTGCGGCAGCATCGAAGGACCCAAGGGGCAGGCAGGGCTGCGGATCCGGTCGTGGACCTGCTCATGCGGGGCTGTCCACGACCGGGATCAGAACGCGGAAGCCAACATCCGCGCCGAAGGGCGCAGGATCTTCGCGGCGGGGCTCGCCGAGAAGTAAACGCCTGCGGAGCGCGTGTAAGACCCTGCCTAGCCAGGGCGGTGCGTGATGAAACAGGAACCCGCCAGGGCCCGCGCTGTGCGGGCGGATGGAACCCTGGGCCTTCAGGCTCAGGAGGAGGCCAGTGCCCTGTGCTTCACGACAGGCGATTGTCAGGTCCCGCTTATCTGACGTACCGTCAGATCCATGGACGCGATCTGGCTCACAGGTGCGCAATGGCTGGCCGTGCTCCGGATAGGCCTCGGGCTGTGGTGGCTGGAGAGCTGGCGGCACAAGGACAAGAAGAGCTGGTTCGAGGGGGCGGGGATCTCCTGGGCGGCGGACGTGGCGGCCAAGCACCGCTGGAACGCCGTACGGTCCGGCTTCGAGACCGTCGTGGCGCCACGGCCGCGGACGATGGCGTACGTCGTCCTGTACGCGGAGCTGGCCCTCGGGCTCGGGCTCGTCCTCGGGTTCCTGACGCCGGTCGCCCTCGTCGGCGGGCTGCTGCTCAACGTCCTCTACTTCACCCTCATGATCCACGACTGGGGCGAGCAGGGGCAGAACTCGATGATGGCGCTGATCTCGCTGGTCGCGCTGTTCGGGATGTCGTGGCAGTCGTGGTCGGTGGACAGCGCGCTGGGGCTGTTCTGATGGCGGGGCAGCGCCACGACCTCCCGGAAGCCGACGCCTTCACGCGCACGTACTGGGACGCGGCGGCCGGGGGAAGGCTGCTCGTCCGCGCGTGCCGGGCCTGCGGACGCGCCCACCACTACCCCCGCGAGTTCTGCCCGCACTGCTGGAGCGAGGACGTCCACTGGGAGCCCGCGAGCGGCCGGGCCACCCTCTACACCTGGTCCGTCGTGCACCGCAACGACCTGCCGCCCTTCGGGGAGCGGACGCCGTACGTCGCCGCGGTCGTCGATCTCGCCGAGGGGCCGCGGATGATGACCGAGGTCGTGGAGTACGGGGACGCCGGACGGCTGCGGGCCGGCATGGAGCTCTCGGTCGCCTTCCGGGACGGGGTGCCGGTGTTCCGGCCGGCCGCAAGGTGAGCGAAGCCGGCTGAGTGCCGCTCCGCTGCGGGGAGTTGTTGGGCCCCCGCGCCACCGTGTTGGGAGAAGCCGTCAGCGGTGGGCGCTCCAGGTGCGGGCGGCGTTTAGCATGCCGAGCACCCAGGGCTCCGTCTGGCCGCTCGCGATCCCTTCCCAGACGCTGACGGTGGCGCGGGCGAAGACGTCGAGACTCTCCGCCGGAGCGGTGTGCCATGCGGGGACGTGGGCGGCCCACTGCTCGGCCTGGGCCGGCGTGTGCCCGGAGTTGATGAGCCACACGACCCACAGAGCGGGGTCGATCCATGCTGCTCCTCGGGAGGCCCATGCCCAGTCGACGATCACGGCGCGGTTGGTGATCAGGATGTTGGTGGGGAACCAGTCCGTGTGACAGAGAGTGTCTCCGGCGAACAGCTCCGGGGCGTCGGTGTGTGCCTTCATCCGGTCGGGCATGGTGCGTGTGATGCTGTCCGGCGCCTGGACCGTGGAGACGCGACCGATTACGTCGGCCACCAGCGGGAGGTCGGGAGAGCCGGGCGCGTAGTCGGCGTGGCTGCCGGGGATGGCCTCAAAGGCGAGGAGGTCCCAGCCGCCTGCCTGGATGTGCCACAGCAAGGCCGGGGCGATGCCTCGCACGTGAGGGTTGACGTCCGCCTCGCGCGCCTGTGTCCACACCCGTCGGTGCTCCTCGCGCAATCCCTTGACGAAGATCGTCGCGTCTGCAGTGTGGATAAGGGCGGCGATCTCGCTGTTGAGGCCCGCGTTCAGGTTCTCCGTCTTGATCACAGAACCGGCCTTGGCTTCCACGAGGGCCAGGACGTCGGCGGGAAGCTCGGGCAGGCGCACGGTCGGCATGGTGGCCACCTTTCCACACAGGGCGGGGCTCCGGCGCGCGATGCGCCGGAGCCCCGGATCGGATGGGGATCAGTTGTAAGGGTTGTCGTCGCCGCATCCCGGGAGGGTCCCGGCGGCGCCGGTGTAGGTCTCCACGTCGTCGATGAGGACGATCTCGTCGGTTTCCTCGGTCCGGGTGGGGCCGAGTTCGAGCAGGAGTGTGCTCATGTTGTCTCCTTCATTCCGTGCTGGCAGTAGTGGTGCAGTGGTGCCTTCGCCTCCTGGAAGACCTTCGCCATCGGCCTGCACACCCGACATGAGTCGGAGAGCTTGCAGCCGTTGCATCCTCCGGTGCGAAGCATCAGGGACTCGGCGATGCCGCCGAGCCGGGCGAGTCCGTCCGTGCCTTCCGCGATCAGGTCGACGTTCGGTTCGCGGCTGACCTTGCAGATCGACGCGCGGCCGAACGGGTCGGTGTGGAAGAACGTGACGCCGGCGGGGCAGCCGGTGAACGGCGCTCTGCTGGTGAGGTGTTCGGGTGATTGCGACGGCAGCGGCTCGGCGGTGCCGTGGATCGTCGGTGAGAGGTTCGCGTACTCGCGGAACGGCAGCCCGAGCCGTTTCGCCCACACGCGCATCGCGTCGATCTCGTGTGCGTTCTGCCGCGTGATGATCAGGCTCAGATCGAGATTCAGACCGGCGTCGACGGCCTTGTCCAGCCCGGTGGAGAACCGCTCGAAGGCGCCTCGGTTGCGGGTCACGGTGTCGTACGTGTCGGCCGTCGCGCCGTAAACGCTCAGCGACATCTTCGAAGGCGGCAGCTCGACAAGCAGCTCCAGGACGTGGTCCTTGTGCAGCCGCGATCCGTTCGACAGCAACTCGACCTGCATGCCCAGCTCATGTGCGTACCGGTATGCCGCTGAAAAGTCCGGGTCGATCAGTGGTTCGCCGCCTGTCATCTGAAGCCAGATGACCCCCGCTTCGGTCATGACCTCCAGCAGCCGTCGTTTCCCGGCCATGTCCAGGCCTTCGAACCGTTTCTCGCCGAGGTAGCACATCACGCAGTCGTAGTCGCAGCCGAGGTTCAGTTCCCAGGTGGCCCGGCTGATCCTGTAGGGGCCGCTGGCACGGATCAGGACGGCTCCTGCGGCGGGGCGCCCGGCGAGGTCGAATTTCCAAAAACGCCTGGCCGCGTCCGCGAGCCACGCAGGGACTGGTTCGCCGCCGGAGACGGCCGCCTTGAGCTGCACGAACTTCACGCGGGGGATCTTGAGGGCCTTCGGGCTTCCCGGACGTAGCACCAGGTGATCGTCTTGGAACGGACTCGCGATCAAGTCATGCATGCTCGCGTCACTACCTCTCCGTGTCGTCGGTGGTGGCGGATGGTGTTGTGGTCCGGAGCGGTTGGAGCAAATGAGGCAGCCCCGGCCGGTGGACCTGACTTCTTCGAGGGCCTTGTCGATCCCCTCGAGGATCACGAGGACGCCTTGAGCTCGACCCATACCGCCTTCCCGCCGCCTCGCATCGCGAAGACGTCCCACGCCGCGGCAAGGGCGTCCACCATGTTCAGGCCGCGGCCGCCCTCTTCACCGTCGCCCGACTCGCGTCGTACGACGGGACGCGATGAGGCGTCCGTGACCCACACCCGGAGCCTGTCCGGCTCCGGTTGCTCCAGCGTCAGCCTGCACCGGCCCGGCTCGTCCCGAGTCGCTGCCGGTGGGCGTGCATGCCGTACGGCGTTGGTCACCAGCTCCGACACGATCAGCTCGGCATCGTCGGCCAGTTCGTCGAGCGACCAGCACCTGAGTGTGGTGCGCGTCGACAGACGGGCTAATGCAGCAGAGGAGGCCACCAGGGACAGTGTCTGCGTGTAGGTCGGCACCGTGTGCGAGGCGGGCCTGAGGTCGGGGGCGATCAGGATCACGAGGCCGTCTCCCGCACGCCGTACATGCCCGTGCACGGGGTGAACGCGTACAGGCGGACGCCGGTCAGACGGAGTATCCGGACGGGAAACCGGCGGTCCGGGGTGCCGCTGCACCAGCAGCACGAGGTCCCCGCGCGCTGCCGGTCACTCAGTCTCTCCAAATGGATCAAGGGGGCGTCCACGAGTTCACCGGCTGCGGAGGTGGGGGTGGTTCGCGTCGTCATGGGTCGTCTGCCTCGCCCTAGCGGTCGCGGTCGGCGCCCCGGCTGCCCTCGGAGGAAGGGGGGCGGCGGGGCCGTATGCCGTCGGGCTCCGGGCGGGTACGTACGGATTGCGGAGCGTCGAGCGACGACGGACAGATTCCGCCCGTTCCGGGTGGCGTCGCCATGCCGTACCGGGTCTCATCCGGTGCTCTTTCAGGTGACCGACGTGGCGTGCGGGTAGCGTCAACGTGTCATGTGCGGTGGGGGTGTTGTGCTGCCGGGGCGTTGGCGGTTCCCCTTCCAGTGAGGGAAACGCCGACGCGAGCGCGTCGGCAGACCGGGGAGTGACATGAGTACGACGGCTCGGACGCTGTTGAAGGTCTTAGTGGATCAACGGCGTTGGCGCTACGTGGACTTCGAGCGTGCCTTCCGCCGCGCGGCAGCTCAGGCACTCGATGAGGGGTCCCGGAATCTGACGGTGTCCGAGGCGCAGTTTCGGCGCTGGACGGGCGGTCGGGTCCAGACCCTTCCAGGCGCCGAGGCGTGCACGGCGCTGGAGCACATGTTCGGGGTCGATGCGGCAGCGCTGTTTGATGCGCCTCCCTCCGTTGCACCCGCACCCACGTTCAACCTGGAAGACGAAATTCTGATGACTGCACATGACGCCCAGAGCGAGGCCGCCGAGGCTGCCGCCGCTTCCATCTCGGATACGACCCTTGACCAGCTGCGGGACGACGTGGCCACGCTGGCGCGCACGTACAGCAGCACGGCGCCTCTCGACGTGTTCCAGCAGACACGGCGGCTGCGTGACGAGGCCGAGACACAGCGCGGCCGGACGCAAGTCCCGGCGCAGGCCCAAGAGTTGCTGATCGTGGCGGGCCAGGCTTGCGCGCTGCTGGCCACGGCCGCATTCGACCTCGGGTCACTGGACGGGGCAAAGCGCTTGTGCCGTTCGGCGGCTCTGTATGGGGAGACGGCGCGGTTCGATCCGCTGCGCGGGTTCGCCGGCGGGACGCTGGCGTACATCGCGTACTTCTCGAATCAGCCTGCGGAGGCCGCGAGGCTGGCGCGGCAGGCCCAGATGTTCACGGGCCTGGGGGATGTGGCACGACGCAGGCTCGCGGCGATCGAGGCCCGCGCGTTCGGGTACCTCGGTGATGCCGCCTCCGCGCAGCGGGCGTTGGACGCCTCGCAGCTCGACGGACCGGGGGCGACAGACGACCTCCATGACGGGGTGGCCGGAGAGTTCGGCTTTTCCGCCGAACGCATCGCCATGTCGAACAGTTCGACGTGCCTGCTGCTCGGTGATGGGGGCCAGGCCGAGACCGCCGCGACGAGGGCACTGGAGCTTGCGGCCCAGCGACCGGCGCAGCAGCGCTCAGCCCGCGTGGTCGGTGGGGCAGGTGCGGATCTGGCTGCCGCTCGGCTGCTGCGCGGTGACCTCGATGGCGCGGCCGACGCCCTCGAACGGGTGTGGGTCGTCCCGCGCGACCAGCGCGCCACCGGACTGCTGACCCGCACCTCCCGGGTGCGGCGCGCGCTGACCGGCGGACCGTTCCGGGGTGCCCAGCTTGCCGGAGAACTCGGCGAGCGGATCGAGGACTTCACCCGCCTGTCCGCACAGCATCAGCTCGGAACCGGCTCCGGCCCCCTGGCCGCCCTGGAGGCCTGACCAGCGCCTGTCAGCCAGCTCCCGGGAGAGACGCCAGGATCTTGGCCTCCTTCTCGGGGGCGATGCCGTGTTCGGCCCACCGTGGATGCTCGACGGGGCGCCCGTCGGCCTGAATCCAAGTCCAGGTGTCGGCGATCGTCTCGCTCAGCGGGCGGCAGCGCAGACCGGCAGTCACGGCCCGCGAGGGGTCGACGGCCCACACCCCGGCGTGCGTGCGCCACAGCGGGAATTCCGTCCACTGCTTGACGCCGTGGCGGGTGAGGTCCTCCGGCGCTGCCCAGACGGGCCGCCCTGCGGCGCTGGTCACGGTCAGGCACGCGGTCACGAACTCGGCGAACGTCAGCCCCTCGGGGTGGGCGACGTTGAAGGCCTCGCCGGCGTTCGTATCGGCAGCCTGGTCCAGGGCGAAGGCGGCCACGTCGCGGACATCTACCGGCTGAATCCGCCGCTGGCCCGGAGACGGCGCGAGGATCCGGCCGCCGCGCTCGGCACGGGTAAGCCACCAGGGCAGGCGTCCGACGTACTCGCCGGGGCCGAGGATCACCCCGGGCCGCAGGAACACTGCCCGGTCGCCGAGCGCTTCGGACACGGCCCGCTCTCCCCCCGCCTTCTGGAACCCGTACTTCGTCGGGGAGCCATCCGGACCGGTGTAGCCGAACGTTTCGTCGGCGTCCGCCGGACAGTCGAGAAGCGGCGATTCCTCCGTGAGGGGGTGGTGGGGCCAGCCCTGGTACACGGACACCGTGGAGATGTGCACCCACCGAGCGGCCTGACCGGCCAGAGCACGTGTGGCCAGGAGAACGTCACGAGGCGGAAGTTCTGAGCTGGACGTGTCCACCACGGCATCCCACGCACCGTGTCCAGCCAGCCGCTGAAGGTCTTCCGGGTCGGTCCGGTCACCATGCACCGCGTCAACGCCGACGACATCGGGTCCCGAACGGCCACGGTTGAACGTTGTCACATACCACCCGCGCGCCAGTGCGCCGACGACCAGCTCTTTGCCCAGGAACCATGTACCACCCAGCACCAGAATCCTCATGGGCCCTGATCCTGCCGGGCGGATTGGCCCAGAGGAAATTCACGGAACCGACAGGAGACACATGGGGAATGCGCCCGCGCGAGAAGTGGGCCGCAGCGGTGAGCAGCGTAGCGGCCGGCTGGTTGAGCTGAGGCCTGGCGGACGCCGGTTCGACCCGCCACCTGCAGCGCGAACCCCTGCGTATCCGCACACTGCGCTGCCAGCGCCGACTGGCCCGCGCCGCTTGATCAATGGCTCCCCGGATCAAAGAGGCCCTCAAGCCGGTTCACTACCCTCGTGACCCACGCTGGCATACGACCTTCCATCCACACCTCCCCGAACTGCTCGGCCACGGTCTACGCCTGCGCCCGTGGGACCCCGGACTCCGAAACCGACGTTCGATGCCTGGTTCCGAGCGTGCACCGACCCCCAGTTACGGCGCTGCACCACCCGCTGCGGATCACCACCTTGCTCGACGGGCAGAGTGCCCGGTCCTTCAGGGCCGGGGTGAATGCCCGTTCCCGCGTGGTAGGCGAAAGTGTGCCGGTCACTCTCAGGGGTGATGTTGGTCGAAGGTGTGCGCGTGAGGGGAACGGGGTGGCTAGGTTCGTGGCATGTCTCGTTTCCGGATGTATCCGACGTGCGCGCAGGCCGAGCAGATGCTCACGCACTGTGCGCACGCCCGGTACGTCTGGAATCTTGCCGTTGAGCAGCATGCGCACTGGCGCCGGTGGCGTAAGAGCGCGCCAGGTTTCGCGGAGCAGTGCCGTCAGCTCACCGAGGCCCGGCAGGAGAACGAGTGGCTGGGCTCGGGGAACGCGGACGTGCAGCAGCAGGCACTGAAGGACTTCGCCAAGGCCAGGAACGCCATGTTCACGTCCGGGTTCGGTGAGCCGACCTGGCGCAAGAAATACCGGCACGAGGGCTTCCGGGTCATCGGCACCGGCCGCGTACCGGAATACGACGCGGACGGGACGCCGAAGCTCAACGCGAAGACCGGCAGGCAGGTCATGGGCCGGTCGGTGGTCGTGCTCAGGCTCAACCGGCGATGGGCTCAGGTCAGGGTGCCTGGCTGCGGCTGGGTCCGCTTCCGCCTCAGCGCCCAGGGCAAGGGTGCGCGGCTGCCCGAAGCGAAGTCGTTCCGGGTCACCTTCCGCAACGGCCAGTGGCACATTGCGTTCGCTGTCGTCCCGGTGCCGGTGCCGGCGCCGGCGCCGGGCACGGGTGAGGTGATCGGCATCGACCGGGGCGTCACGATCACCGCTGCCCTGTCGGACGGCCGGAAGCTGAACTGCCCGCAGCTCACCGTCAAGGAACGCGCCCAGGTCCGAAAGCATGAGCGGCGGGCGGCCAGAGCGGGCAAGGGCAGCCCCCACAAGGCGGCCGAGTACGCGAAGGCCGCCAGGCTCAAGGCGCGGGAGGCAAATCGGCGCAAGGACTGGTGCGAGAAGACCAGCACCATGCTCGCCCGCTCCTACGACCTTGTCCGGTTCGAGAAGCTGAACATCAAGAACATGACCCGCTCCGCGAAGGGAACCGTGGAGCAGCCCGGCAGGAACGTGGCGCAGAAGTCCGGCCTGAACCGGTCGATCCTCGCCCAGGGCTGGGGCCTGCTCCGGCAGCGCACCGGTCACAAGGCCCCCGGCCGGGTCGAAGACGTTCCCGCGCCCTACACCAGCCTGCGGTGCAGTGCCTGCGGATGGATCGAGAAGAAGTCACGCAAGAGCCAAGCTGACTTCGAGTGCGTATCCTGCGGCTTCACCTGCAACGCGGACAACAACGCAGCCAACAACGTCGCGGCAGGACAGGGCGGGATCCCTCGCCCCCGGCTCTCAGCCGGTGCCGGAGGGGTGACAACGGCCACCGGCCGTTCGAGCGCCCGTGAACCTCAACCCAAAAGGGTTGGAATCCCGCTTTCTTAAAAGGGGGAGGATGTCAAGGCGGAAAAGGGTGCACAACCGCCGCCGGGGCGCGGGATCATGAGGTATGCGCCCGGACGACTGGTACTGCACCCAGGATCTCAGCGGCTTCCTCTCCCACGCCGGTGGCTTCCTGCGCTCACGCCCCGATCTGCACACCGTCGTCCTGACGGTGACCGAGACGCTGCGCACCGGCGGGTTGCGCGCGTACGGCGACGAGGCGCCGGTGTTCGGTGTGCTGGAGGTGGGCGGGCAGGTGCGAGCCGCCTACTTCCACACCCCGCCCTTCCGCCTGAACGTCACACCGCTCACCCCCGACGAGGCCGAGTCGCTCGCCGCCCACCTGGTCGCCCTCGGCCACTCGGTCCCCGGCGTCATCGCGGCCCAGGAGACCGCCGAGGCCTTCGCCGCCGCCTGGCGGCGTCTCGCGGGTGGCCGGGCCGTGGTCAGTCAGCGCCAACGCCTCTACCGGCTCGGCAACCTGACCGTGCCGCAGCCCCTCCCGGCGGGCCGGGCGCGGGTAGCGGGCCAGGAGGACCGGGAGCAACTGGCGCGCTGGTACGGCGAGTTCGTCGAAGCCGTCGGCGACCACGCCGCCCGTGACGCCGCCGCCTGGGCCGACTCGCGGATCTCCTACGGCGGCGTCACCTTCTGGGAGGGCGACGACGGCACCCCCCTGGCGATGGCCGGCGTGACCCCGGTGGTCGCCGGACAGGTCCGGGTGGCCCCCGTCTACACCCCGGCCCAGCTGCGCGGACGCGGCTATGCGGGCGCGGTCACCGCCCAGGTCAGCCGGGCCGTGCTCGGTTCCGGGGTGCGCGAGGTGCTGCTCTTCACGGACCTCGCCAACCAGACCAGCAACGGCCTCTACCAGCGCATCGGGTACCGGGCGGTGGCCGACTTCACGGCATACGACTTCCGGGGGACCCGGGGCTTCCCGGGCCGTGCCTGAGCCCCGGGGAATTCGCGACCGCGGCCGCGTGAACCGCCGCCGTGACGTGTGATCCGTACGCGCTATGGTGCATCTGCAATCTGTTCGAAGAGTGCTCGCGTGTACGGGGAAAAGTAGGTCTCAGGGTGTCCGATCTGGGGAGGCTCATCGCCAACCGGTACCGGCTGGTGGAGCGCGTGGGCCGTGGCGGCATGGGCACCGTGTGGCGGGCCGAGGACGAACTGCTCAACCGGCACGTCGCCCTCAAGAAGCTGCACGTCCCGCCCCACCTGCACGAGGACGAGGTCCAGCGGCTCTACGAGCGCACCCGCCGCGAGGCCCGCAGCGCGGCCCGGATCACCCACCCCCATGTGATCGTCGTGCACGACGTCGTCGACGACGAGGGCCTGCCGTGCATCGTCATGGAGTACGTCCCCTCGGTCACGCTCGGGGACGTACTGAAGCGCCAGGGCGCGCTGCCGCCGGGCGAGGCCGCCCGGGTCGGCCGCAGCATGGCCGCCGCGCTGCGCGCCGCGCACGACGCCGGTGTGCTGCACCGGGACGTCAAGCCGGCCAACGTCCTGCTCGGGCACGACGGGCGGATCGTCCTCACCGACTTCGGCATCGCGGTGGAGTCCGGGACATCGTCGCTGACCAGGACCGGGGAACTGGTCGGCTCGATCCAGTACCTCGCGCCGGAGCGCCTGCGCAGCGGGATCGCCGAGCCCGGCCCCGCCTGCGACCTGTGGTCGCTCGGAACGACGCTGTACGAGGCCGTCGAGGGGCGGCCGCCGTTCCGCCGGGACACGGCGATCGAGACGGCGTACGCCATCGCCGCCGACCCGCACGAGCCGCCGAGCCGTGCCGGGGACCTGGCCCCGGTGATCGAGGGCCTGCTGGTGAAGGAGCCCGGCCTGCGCATGGACGCCCGGGAGGCCGAGCACATCCTGAGCCGGGTGGCCGGCGAGGCGACCGCCCCCCTCGATCCGCCCACGCGGCCGGAGCGGGTGCACGCCACCTCCCCAGCCTCCGCCACCCCCACCGCTCCCGTCGCCTCCGCCGCGCCGGTGCGCAAGCGGGGCCGCCGCACGGTCCTGTGGATCGCCTCGGCACTGGTGATCGCCGCCACCGCGACGGGCGCCGTGCTGCTGCTGCCGGGGAACGGCGGTGCCTCGCGGGACGACGGCGCCTCCTCCCCGTCCCCTTCCCGGTCCGCGTCCAAAACCTCGGGCACCTCCGGCGGCTCCGACCCCTCTTCGGAGGCGAGCGCCTCCCCGTCGCCGGTTCCCGCCGGATACCACCTGGTGAAGGCCGGCCAGGGCTTCTCCGTGCCCGTCCCGGACGGCTGGAAGGCCCAGGACGTGCCCAAGACCGGTGAGGTCGCCTACATCGACCCGACCGGTCTGGTGGGCCTGAGGGTCCAGGTGGTCGAGTTCGCGGGGGCCGATCCGCTCCAGCACTGGCGGGACACCGAAGAGGCCCAGACACGCCGCGACAACGCGGACTACGAGCGGATCAGGATGAGCCGCACGACGTTCCGCGGGCGGACCGCCGGGTACTGGGAGTTCACCTTCCAGGGCAGGGTGCGGGGGTTCCGGGGGGTCGAGCTGGCCATCAACGGCGCCGACAACACCCAGTACGCCATCTACCTCTCCGCGCCGGACGCGCAGTGGGACGAGTACCGCCCGGTCTTCGACAACGCCGTGAACGGGATCCGCCTCCCCGAATGACGGCACGCCCCTAGGGCCAGAGCAGCTCCTTCGCCCAACCGCCCTGCGCGCGCCGGTAGTTGAGCCGCACGTGCCGTCGCCCGGCGTCCCCCTGGAAGAACTCCACCCGGTCCGGGCGCAGGTGGTACAGGGTCCAGGTCGGCACCGGGGCGTCGGGTTCGCGCCGGGCCCGCTCCCAGGCATCCTCGGAGGCCCGCGCCAACTCCGCCGGTGAGCCCAGGACCTGGCTCTGGCGTCCGGTCAGCGCGGCCGCCAGCGCGCCGGTCGAGCGGGCGTGCAGGTCCGCCTGGCCCTCCTGGGCCGGGGCCGCCGTCACCGGTCCCCGCACCCGCACCTGGCGGCCCTGGACCGGCCAGTAGAAGCCGAGGGCCGCGTACGGGCGGGCCGTGAGCTGGCGGCCCTTGCCGCTGTCGACGTGCGTCGCGAAGGACCAGCCGGACGCGTCGGCGCCGTGCAGCATCACGGTCCGTACGTCCGGCAGCCCCTCCTCGTCGGCCGTGGCGAGGGACATGGTGTGCGGTTCCACCTGCCCCGCCGCCACGGCCTGCGCGAACCACGCCGTGAACAGGGCGAGCGGGGCGGCGGGCGCGGTGGCCGGGTCGAACTCCGGCAACCCGGTGACCGCCGGGTCCCACACCCGCAGCGACCTCAGCAGCTCATGAAGATCTGTTCCCATGCCCCGATTGTCACGTGCGGGCGCCGCCCCCGCTCACACCTGTCCCAGGTCGGACGACACCCACCGTTCGGGCCGCATGTGGATGACGACCTGCTCGCCGTGGTTCTTCCAGGCGAAGTCGACGTACCCGTCGACCTTCTCGGCCGGGAGGTAGCGGGCCGAGATCTCGCGGAGCTGTTCGAGGGTGGCGGGGATCGTCTTGACGACCGGCCCCTCGACGGACACGTAACGGATGGTGGGGTCGAGCCGGTCGACCATCAGGGAGATGCGGCCGGCCGCCTGGATCAGCTCGTTCTTGCGGGTGTCCGAACCGGTCATGACCCAGATGTCGCCCCCGGGTTCGTACTGGTACCAGATCGGCAGGGTCAGCGGAGCGCGCCCCGCGCCCGCGTCGACCGACAGCGCGGCGATATGAGGTTCGGCCAGGAACTGCTCACGCTCTTCCCGGGTCAGGGCCATGCCTGTTTCCTCTCGGTCGTCGTCAATCCCTGCCCAGTACCAACGTCCCGGACGAGCAGAACCATCCCCCGGTCGCCGACGCCACCCCCAGCCTGGGCAGCCCCCCGTCCCGCCGCCCCCGCACCTGCCGCTCCCCGCCCTCGCCCCGCAGCTGCCGCACCGCCTCCACCAGCAGGAACAGCCCCCGCATCCCGGGGTGCTGGGCCGACAGCCCGCCCCCGTCCGTGTTGACCGGCAGTTCCCCGCCCCGCACCAGGAGCCGCCCCTTCTCCACGAACGCCCCGCCCTCGCCCTTCCCGCAGAAGCCGAGGTCCTCCAGCGTCACCAGGGTCATATAGGTGAAGGCGTCGTAGATCTCGGCGAAGTCGATCTCCTCGGGCCGCACCCCGGCCCGTTCGAAGGCGAGCCGCCCGCTGACCGCCGCCGGGCCCACCGTGAAGTCGGGCCACTCGGACATCGCGGCGTGCGAGACGTGCTCCCCGGTGCCGAGCACCCACACCGGGGCCGTGCGGCAGTCCCGTACGAACTCCTCGGCGGCCAGCAGCACCGCGGCCCCGCCGTCGGAGCGGATGCAGCAGTGCAGCTTGGTGAAGGGGTCGGCGATCACCTGCCCGTCGAGCACGTCGTCGACCGTGATCGGGTGGCGGAACATCGCCTCGGGGTTCAGGGCCGCGTTGGCCCGGGCCTGGACCGCGACGGACGCCAACTGCTCGATCGTCGTGCCGTGTTCGACCATGTGGCGGCGGGCGGCCATGGCGTACTTGGCGATGAGCGTGTGCCCGTACGGGACCTCGAACTGAAGGGGGCCCCGGGAGCCGAAGGAGAGGTTGCCGGTGCGGCGGCCGGCCCTGATGTCGGCGCGGGCCGTGGAGCCGTAGACGAGGAGTACGGCGTTCGCGTGTCCCCGCGCGATCGCGTCCGCCGCGTGGGCCGCCATCACCTCCCAGGTCGCGCCGCCGACGGAGGTGGAGTCGACCCAGGTGGGGCGCAGGCCCAGGTACTCGGCCACCTCGACGGGGGCGAGGGTGCCGAGTCCGGCGGAGGCGAAGCCGTCCACCGCCTCCCGGCCCAGCCCGGCGTCGGCGAGGGCGCGGCGGGCCGCCTGGGCGTGCAGGGCGTACGGAGTGGCGTCGTCCACCCGGCCGCAGTCGGAGAGGGCGACGCCGACCACGGCGACTTTCCGGCTCGCGGAAGTCATGAGAGGGGGCCTCCAACCTCTGGGCATCTCGGTCCGGCCCTCCTAATATGACGGCCCGTCAGATCCGGAGGGAAGAGCCGGAGGGAAGAACCCATGGACGCCAGCCTCACCCCAGAGCAGGACGAGATCCGCCGCACCCTCCGCGAGCTGCTCCACAGCCGCTGCGGCCCGCACGAGCTGCGGGCGGCCGTCGACACCCCGGCCGGCCACGACCCCGCCCTCTGGACCGCCCTGGCCGAACAGCTCGGCCTGCCCGGCCTCGCCCTCCCCGAGAACTACGGCGGTGTCGGCTGCTCGGCGACCGAACTCGCCCTCGCCTGCGAGGAGACGGGCCGGGTGCTGGCGCCCTCCCCGCTGCTCGCCACCGCCGTCCTCGCCGCACCGCTGATCGCCGCCCTCGGCACCGAGGCCCAGCGCACCGCACTGCTGCCCCGCCTCGCCTCCGGCACGCTCACCGCCACCCTCGCCGTCCCCGGCCCCGCCCTCACCACCGCCCTCGCCCTGACCGGCGACAACGGCGGCGACTGGGCGGGCGGCGGGCGGGCCGGGGGCGTACAGGCGCGGCGGACGGAGGGCGGATGGCGGCTGTACGGGCAGGTCGACCAGGTGCTGGACGGGCACAGCGCGGGCCTGCTGGTGGTCGCCGCGCACGCCGGGGGGTTCGCCCGCTCGCGGACGCTGCTGTTCCTGCTGGCGGGGGACGCGGCGGGGGCCGTACGAGTACGGCAGACCGCCCTGGACGCCACCCGCCCGCAGGCCCGGCTCCAACTCCGGGACGTGGAGGCCGAGTTGCTGGGGGAGGAGGGCGCTGACGTGCTGGGTGTGCTGGCGGGTGTGGGGCAGGTGGCCGCCGCCGTCCTCGCCTGCGAGGCGGTGGGCGCCGCCGACCGGGTACTGGAGCGGACGGTGCAGTACGTGAAGCAGCGGGAGCAGTTCGGCCGCCCGATCGGCTCCTTCCAGGCGGTGAAGCACAGGCTGGCGGACGTGTACGTGGCGGTGCAAGCAGCGAGATCGGCGGCCTATTACGCATCCTGGGCCGCAACACCCTCAAGGGGCGCGGGCGGTGTCGATATGCGGCTCCGCCGCTTGGGCGCGACCAGCCACGACGGCGCCGCGGCCGCCCGGCAACCCATCGCGGCACCCCCCGCGGAGCGCCTCGCCCTCGCGCAGGCCCTGGAAGCGCTCCGCACCGCGTCCGCCGAGGGCATCCAGTTCCACGGCGGCATCGGTTTCACCTGGGAGCACGAGGCTCACCTGTACTTCAAGCGAGCCGCCGGCGACGAGCTGCTCTTCGGGCCGGTGCACCGGCTGCGGGCGCACGCCGCCGACGCCGCCCGGCTCTTCGACGCCCAGGAGGTGGCGGTGTGATCGGCGTCCGGGTCGTCCAGAAGGTGTCCTCGACGCGGGGCTTCGCCAGGGTCGCCCCGCATGTCATCCCGGTGCTCGACCGGGCCGTGCACCGGCTCACGCGCGGAAAGGTGCTGCTCAGCGCCCGGATGCTGCCCGGGGTGATCCTGACCTCCACCGGCGCCCGCAGCGGTCGGCCCCGTCGTGCGCCGCTCGCCTGCATGCCCGAGGACGACGGCCGCTCCTGGCTCCTCGTCGGCTCCAACTTCGGCCGCCCCGGCCATCCCGCCTGGACCCACAACCTCCTCGCGCACCCCGATGCCGAGGTCAGCTGGAAGGGCCGGGACATCCCGGTCACGGCCCGGCTGCTGGAGGGGGAGGAACGGGCGGCCGCGTGGAAGGCGGTGCTGGGCTTCTGGCCGCCGTACGCGACGTACCAGGCCCGGGTGGAGCGGGAGATCCGGCTCTTCAGGATCGTCCGCCGGTCATAGCGTCGCCAGGCGCTGGACCAGGAGGAACGCGCCGATGCCCAGCATGGCCGCCCCGGACGTGCGCGCGACCGCGCGGGCCGCCGCCGGGCGGGCGCCGAGGACCGCGCGGGCCGCGAGCCCCACCGTGAGGTAGACGGCCGCGCAGCACGCCATGTGGAGCAGGCCGAGTACGGCGGTCTGGGCCGGGACCGGCAGATGGTCGCCCTTCGTCAGCAGGAACTGCGGCAGCACGGACAGGTAGAGCAGCAGGCCCTTGGGGTTCAGGCCGCTGATCGCGGCCCCGCGCAGAAAGGCACGGGCCGGACGCGTGGCCACGGGCTCCTCGGCCGCCCCCGGCGTGCCCGGGCGCCGCAGTACGCTCCAGCCCAGCCACACCAGATACGCGGCGCCCGCCGCCGTCAGCGCGGTGAGCAGCGCCGGCTCGCTCGCCACCAGCACCGCGAGACCGGCCACCGCGAGGACGGTGTGCAGCGCGTACCCGGTGACCAGGCCCGTCACCGCCATCAGCGGGGAGCGGTCGCGCAGCCCGGCGGAGATCGCGTACGCCCAGTCGGCGCCCGGCACGCAGACGAGGAGCAGGTCGATGGCGAGGAAGGAAATGAGCAATCCGGAGTCCATGAGGGCGACATTAGGCGGGAATGGCCCGAAAGTGTTGTCGAAGTTTGCCCATGATCGGGGATTGTGGGGGAAGATCTGCCCCATGGATGACGTGGACAGAAAGATTCTTGCCGAGCTTCAGCAGGACGGGCGGCTCACCGTGACCGAGCTGGCCGCGCGGGTACGGCTCAGCGTCTCGCCGTGCCACCGGCGGCTGCGCGAGCTGGAGCGGGGCGGTGCCATCAGCGGATACCGGGCCGTCGTGGACCCGGCCGCCGTCGGGCTGAACTTCGAGGCGCTCGTCTTCGTCTCCATGCGCCAGGAGGACCGGGAGACCGTCGCCGAGTTCGAGCGGGCCGTCGGCGAGGTGGAGGAGGTGCTGGAGGCCCAGCGGCTGTTCGGGGAGCCGGACTACCTGCTGCGCATCGTCGCCGCGGACCTCACCGCCTACCAGCGGCTGTACGTCGAGCGGCTGGCCACGCTGCCGGGGGTGCAGCGGCTGACGTCGACGCTGGTGATGAAGCACGTGGTGCGGGACCGGCCGCTGCCGGCCTGAGAGCGGGGGCCGCGGAGCGCGGCAGGCGGTGGCCCACGTGTGTGTGAACCACCGCCTGCCAGACAGGACTTGACGCCGGGCCGCCGCGCATCGGTGCCCGGAGTTACTTGGTCGGCTTCTTGCCGGTCACGCCCAGGTGGACCAACAGGGCCAGGTTCGGTTTGAGTTCGGCCTGTTTGACGCCCCAGGTCTGGAAGCCCTTCTGGTGCGAGGCCACCGCCGCGAGCATCGCGACGATCGAGCCGGCGACCGCGGCCGGGTTGACGTCCTTGTCGACCTTGCCCTTGGCCTGCAACTGGGTGACCGCCTCGGCCAGGGAGTTGTTGACCGTGTTCAGGATCTTCATACGGATCTTGTAGAACCGTTTGTCGCCCTCGGACGCGCCGAGGTCGACGACCCGGAGGATCGCGTCGTTGCGGCGCCAGAACTCCAGGAATCCGTCGACGAGTTCCTGGGCGGTCTGCCAGCCCGCCTTGCCGACCCAGCTGCGGCCCTCGACGAGCTCGGTCAACCCGGCTCCCTCGGTGGCCATTTGGTCGGCGATCTCCAGTACGGCGCCCTCGACGTCCGGGAAGTACTGGTAGAAGGTCGCGGGTGAAGTTCCCGCCTTCCGGGCGACATCGATGACTTTGACGTCCCGGTAGGGGGAGGAGCTGAGCATCTCGCTGAGGCAGTCGAGCAGCTTCTGCCGGGTCGCCTGCCCACGCCGGCCGGCCACGCGGCCGTCGACGGTACGCACTTGTCCTGTCATGTCGTCAGCTTACCGAGGCGTGATCGGGGCGCGATTCGGCCGACTGCAAATGGGGTGCATGAGCATGCGGAGGCGGGTGTGCCTGGTCTGCGCGCCGCGGAAGACGCCGTTACTTTTGCCACATGGCCGAAAACAGGGCATCCACAGACGGAACGGGATACGGGGAGGGCGTCCCGTGCTGGGTGGACGTCCAGCTTGCCGACGTGGAGGCGGGCAAGCGGTTCTACGGCGAGCTCTTCGGGTGGGACTTCGAGGAGGCGTACGACTCCACCGTATGGGCCCGCCTGGACGGTGACCGGGTCGCCGCGCTCTCCCGTAAGACGGACGGGCGGATGCCCACCGTGTGGACGGTGTACTTCGCCACCCCGGACGCGCGGGCGCTGGGGGAGCGCATCCGCGAAGCGGGCGGGCAGGTGGTCATCCCGCCCGTGCCGATGGGGGCCGGGCTGGGCGCCGCCGCGCTGGTCACCGACCCCGAGGGTGCCGTCTTCGCGCTCTGGCAGGCGGGCAGCCACCAGGGCTTCGGCCGACGGCACGAGGCCGGCACCTTCGCCTGGGCGCAGCTGTACGCCCGGGACGCCGAGGCCGCCAACCGGTTCTACGGCACGCTCTTCCAGGACGCCCTGTTCGGGCCGGACGCCAAGCCCGACTTCGGGCGTGCGGCCGTCTCCGAGGTCTTCCCGGAGATGATGCCGCCCCATTTCCTCGTCCACTTCCGGGTGGCTTCCTGCGAGGAGGCCCTCGGCACGGTGAACCGGCTCGGCGGACGCGTGCAGGTGCCGCCCTTCGAAACGTCGTACGGCACGGTCGCCGTGGTCACCGACGACCAGGGGGCGTCCTTCGCGGTGCTGGAACGCTGACCGCACTCTTACCTTCGGTGTCCCACTATGCGAACCGGCGCTTTCGCCGGGCGGCGGGCTGTGGTTTTGTCCCAAGACACCCCGTTCCGCCCGCGGGTTCGCAACCACGCCTCCGGACAGGAAGAATCGGGGTGCGTGCCGCCAAGGCGGTGCGGTGGTGAGACGCTGCACGGGGTCGCGTACATATCTGGTGACGGGGCCCGTACGGGGAGGTGGCAGGCAGAGTGGTGGATCAGCTGACGCAGCACGATCCGCGCAGGATCGGGCCGTTCGAGGTGCTCGGACGGCTGGGTGCCGGCGGCATGGGGCTGGTCTATCTCGCGCGCTCGGCTTCGGGCCGGCGCGTGGCGATCAAGACGGTCCGTACGGAGCTCGCCGAGGACCAGCTGTTCCGCGTCCGCTTCACCCGCGAGGTGGAGGCGGCCCGGGCGGTCTCCGGTTTCTACACGGCCGCGGTCGTCGACGCCGACCCGCGGGCCGCCGTGCCGTGGCTGGCCACCGCGTACGTTCCCGCGCCCTCTCTCGAAGAGATAGTGAACGAATGCGGGCCGCTCCCGGCCCAGGCGGTGCGCTGGCTGGCGGCGGGTGTGGCCGAAGCGCTCCAGTCCATCCACGGCGCCGGACTCGTCCACCGCGACCTGAAGCCGTCCAACGTGCTCGTGGTCGAGGACGGCCCCCGCGTCATCGACTTCGGCATCGCGTCCGGCGTATCGAACACCCGTTTGACGATGACCAACGTCGCCGTCGGTACGCCCGCCTACATGTCGCCCGAGCAGGCGAAGGACTCGCGCAGCGTGACCGGCGCGAGCGATGTCTTCTCGCTCGGCTCGATGCTGGTGTTCGCCGCCACCGGACACCCCCCGTTCCACGGCGCCAACCCGGTCGAGACGGTCTTCATGCTGCTGCGTGAGGGTCCGGACCTCGAAGGTCTCCCGGACGAGCTGCGCCCGCTGATCGAGTCCTGTATGCAGATGGAGGCCACGGCCCGGCCCAACCCGGCCGATCTCCAGGCCCAGCTGGCCCCCCACCTCTTCGGCTCCGGCTCCGACGACAGCGGTACGGCGTCGGCGTGGCTGCCCGAGCGGGCGGTCGGCCTGATCGAGACGCGGCGCGGCGGCCGCCAGGCGGCGAAGCCCCCGTCGTCCTCCGGCCGCAGCGGCGGCGGACACGTCGGCCCCGGGCCGGTCCCCCCGCCGCCCTCGCACGACCCGGTGGTGCCGGGCGGGCAGCCCGCGCCCGTCCCGGTCGGCGCCCCCGACACCGGCCCGGTCCGGCTGGCCGGCGCCGCCGTCCCCATCGGCCCCGGCCCCCGCGTCTCCGACGCCCGCGCCGCCGCCATGCAGGCACCCCCGCCGGAGGCGGGCCTGGTCGCCTCCTGGTCCAGACCCCGCCCCGGCGTCAACGGCACGGACCCCGCCGTGGGCCCTGCCGTCCCCGTACTGCCGCCCACGCCCCCGGAGCCGGCGGCCGGCTGGCGGCCCTGGCGTTTCCGCATGTCGAACGACGTCTGGGGCACTCCCTCGGTCGCCGACGACCTCGTCTACGTCACCTCCTTCGAGGTGCACGCCCTGGACGTGGCCACGGGCCGCCGCCGCTTCAAGACGCGGGACGTGGCCTGGTCGATGGCGGTCGCGGACGGCCGTATCCACGCCTCCGACGGCCCGACCCTGTTCGCCCTGGACTGCCGCGAGGGCGCGGACCTCTGGCGCCTCCAGACGGACGCCTGGGTGTACTCCCTCAAGGCCGAGCGGGGCACCGTCATCACCGGCACGCGCGGTGGCGGGGTCCAGGCATGGGAGGCCTCGAACGGCCAGAAGCTGTGGGAGCTCACCGGGGCCCAGGCCGACTTCGAGTCCCCGGAGGCCGGGCCGGCGCTGTACGACGGCACGGTGTACGTCTGGCAGGACGCCCGGCTCAAGGCCCTGGACGCCCGGACGGGCGACGAGCGCTGGTCGTACCCCATCGGCGACGCCGCCTCCTGCGGCGGGGTGCCGGTGCGGGTGGCGCAGGCGCACGACGGCTATGTGTACGTCTCCGCCGGGACCCGGGTGCTCGCCCTCGACGTCGTGAGCGGCCTGGTCCGCTGGCACTTCGAGGCCCCGGCGGTCTTCCTGTGCCCGCCGGCCTTCGTGCCGGGCCCGGCGGTGACCGGCGGCGGTGTGTACCTCGCCGACTACCTCGGCACGGTCTACGCCCTGGACGCCACCGACGGCCGTGACCGCTGGCGTATCGCCACCGAGTCCCGGTCCTCGATCGAGCCGGTGCTGGTGGCCGGCGGGCACGTCCATGTCGGCAGCGGCAAGGGCCTGTACACGCTGGACGCCGTCACCGGGACGCCGAAGTGGCGCTTCCAGGCGGGCGGCGACATCGTGGGCGCCCCGGCGGTGGCCGAGGGCCGGATCCACTTCGGCTCCACCGACCATCTGCTGTACACCCTGAAGGCCGACGACGGCCGCCTGCGCTGGAAGCTCGCGACCGGTGGCGAGATCACCGGGTCGCCGGTGGTGCGCGACGGAGTCGTGTACGCGTGCAGCAAGGACCGCTGTGTGTACGCGCTGGACGCGGAGAAGGGCACGGGCACGGCACGCTCCGCCGGGTAGGCGCGGTGCGGCCGTCGGCCGGGGCGGTCATCTTCACCGCTCTTACACGTCGCGCTACGCCCGGTGAGCTCTTGCCGCCGTGCGACCGCTGCTAGCGTGACGTGCTCACGCTCAACGCAACGGGGTTGCCAGACATTCGGGGGTCGCACCACATGAAGCTTCGCCATGTCCGCGCTGTAGCTGTCTTCGTCGGTGTGGTGGTCGCGCTCACGGGTGCGCGGCACTCCAGCGGCGGCGGCTGCGACAGCAGTTCCAGCTCCAGCAGCTCGTCGAGCAGTTCGGGTGGGACGAGCGGCGGCAGCACGCACGACGACGATGACGACATCGACATCGACGCCGGGTCGGGGTCCGGCGGTGCCGAGGCCACCGAGGATCCGGCCGCCGAGCCGACCGAGGACGTGAAGATCACGTCGTGCAAGCCCGAGGACCAGGGCCTCGTCGCTGATGTCCGTGCCACCAACAGCAGCGCGACCACGACGTACTCCTACACCTTCGAGGTGTCCTTCAAGGACCCGAACGGCAAGCACTTCAAGACCCAGCAGGCCGGGATCATGTCCGTCGCCCCCGGCTCCGCCGAATCCACCCTCGTCATCGGGGGCAAGGCTCCCGCCGGCAAGGGCTTCTGGGTCAGCGGCGGCACCTGCGAGCTGAAGGACGCCACGCGCATGCGGTAGGTCAGCGCGTCCTGAACTCCGGGCGGCGGGCGGCGAACAGCTCCGCCTGCCGCTCGCCCGGCAGGTTCCCGAGCGCGATCAGGTGCGGCGCCTGCGCGAACGCCCGGTCGAGGGCGGCCTCCCTGGCCGCCCACAGCGCCCGCACCGTCCCCTGCACGCCCTCCGCCGGATATCCGGCGATGACGGCCGCGCGGTCCACCGCCGCCGCCAACGCCCCGCCGGTCTCGGTGAGTTCGGAGACGAGCCCGACCTCGTGGGCCCGTCGCGCCGACATCCGCTCCGCGCTCCCCATGAGCGCCATGCGCGCGGCCTCCCCGTAGGGCATCCGCAGCGCCATCAGCATGGACTCGTACGCGCTGACCATCCCGTAGGTGGTGTGCGGGTCGAAGAAGGCGGCGGTCGGGTCGGCGACCACGAAGTCCGCCTCCCCGAGGAGGTAGAAGGCCCCGCCGCAGGCCATGCCCCGCACGGCGGCGACGACCGGCTTCCACAGGTCGTTGGCCTTGGGCCCGACCCGCAGCAGCGGATCGTCCGTCATGTACGGCGAGTTGGGCTGCGCGACGACGGCGTCCCGGTCCAGCCCCGTGCAGAAGGCCCGCTCTCCGGCGCCCGTGAGCACGATGGCCCGTACGGTGTCGTCGAACCGCAACTCCCGCCAGGCGGCGACGAGTTCGTCCCGCATCTCCAGGTCGATGGCGTTGAGCCGGTCGGGCCGGTCGAGGGTGACGACGGCGACGCCCGTGTCCTTGTCGGTGGTGAGGGCGAGGCTCATGGGCGCTCCAGGACCCACCGCGGCAGCCCGGTGCCGCTGAAGACGGCCTGGACCTTGGCGCCGATGCGGATCCGGTCCGGGGCGAGGGAGTCCAGGGGCGCGTCGGGGTCGGTGACGAGGTTGCCGACCAGGCGGACGCGGGGGGCGTCGGTCAGCTCGACGACGACGACGTTGTACGGCGCCTGCTCGGCGTAGTCGGGCAGCAGGGGCGGGTGGGGGACGACGTACGACCAGACGCGGCCGTGTCCGCCGACCTGCCGCCACTCGCAGGCGAAGGACTGGCAGTGCGGGCAGCAGGGGCGGGGCGGGAAGCGGGGCTCGCCGCAGTCGGCGCAGGTCTGGACGCGGAGTTCGCCCCGGGCGGCGTACTGCCAGAAGGGGGCGCCGTCGGGGTCGGTGACGGGGGAGAGCATCTTCGGTCAACTCCTCAGGAGCAGCGCGGAGGTGGGGACGCCTTCGCCGGCGGTGACGAGACAGGTGGCGGCGCCCGGGACCTGGGCGGTGCTGGTGCCGCGGAGCTGCTTGACGCCCTCGTTGATGAGGTTGAAGCCGTGGACGTAGCCCTCGCTGAGCCCGCCGCCGCCGGTGTTGAGGGGCAGCCGCCCGCCGATCTCCAGGGCGCCCCCTTCCGTGAAGGCGCCTCCCTCGCCGCGCCCGCAGAACCCGTATCCCTCCAGCGAGAGCGGTATGAGGGCCGTGAACGCGTCGTAGATCTGGGCGACGTCCACATCCTGCGGCGTGAGGTCGGCGTGCTTCCACAGGTGGCGGGCCGCGGTCCAGGCGGGACCGGTGAGCGGGTCGTCGTTCCAGTAGTTGACCATGCCGTGGTGCTGGGCGGGCAGGCCCTGGGCGGCGGAGTGGACGTAGACGGGGGTGTGCCGGCAGTCGCGGGCGCGCTCGCGACTGACGATCACGCAGGCCAGGGCGCCGTCCGTCTCCAGGCAGTTGTCGAAGAGGCAGAGGGGCTCGCTGATCCACCGCGAGGTCATGTACATCTCGCGGGTCAGCGGCCGTTCGTACATCACCGCGGCGGGGTTCTGGTTGGCCCGGTTGCGGCAGGCGAGGGCGACGTTGAAGAGATGGTCGCGCGTCGCTCCGTACTCGTGCATGTAGCGGCGGGCGAGCATCGCGATCTCGTCGACGGGGCGCAGGAGGCCGTACGGCCGTGTCCACTGGGCGGGGGTGGGCAGTTGGGCGGCGGTGTCGCGCCAGGGCCGGGGCCCGCTGCCCCGCTTGCGGGAGCGCCAGGCGACGCCGACCGTCGCCTGCCCGGTGGCGATGGCGGCCGCGAGATGCGCGACCGTGGCACACGAACCGCCGCCGCCGTACCCGACCTTGCTGAAGAAGGTCAGATCACCGAGGCCGACGGCCTTCGCCAGCTCGACCTCGTCCGTCTCCTCCATCGTGTACGAGGCGAGCGCGTCGACCTCGCCGGGGGCGATCCCGGCGTCGTCGAGGGCGGCGAGGACCGCACGGCAGGCGAGGGTCTTCTCGTCCTCGGGGAGGTGTTTGGCGAACGGCGTCTCGCCTATGCCGACGACGGCGGTCGCGTCCTTGAGTCCTGCCATGTGCACACCTCCGCGCTGCGGACGGGCTGCTGACAGAGCGTCAGACTACAGCTAATCTGACGGGTAGTCAGCTAGCGTGTTCGGGGAGGCCCATCGTGCAGTGGCAGAGCATCCCGGAGCTGGTCCGCGCGGCGGCCGAGCGGTACGCGGACACCGAGGCGGTGGTGGAGGGCCGGACCCGCATCTCGTACGGCGAACTCGGCGCCCGCGTCGAACGGTCGACGGCCGCCTGCATCGCGAACGGCATCACACCCGGCGACCGGGTCGCCATCTGGGCCCCGAACACGCTCGACTGGATCGTGTCGGCGCTGGGCGCGGTGGCGGCGGGTGCGGTGCTGGTGCCGCTGAACACCCGCTTCAAGGGCACGGAGGCCGCGGACGTGCTGCGCCGCAGCGGGGCCCGGCTGCTCTTCGTGACCGGCACCTTCCTGGGCACCTCCTACGTGGCGTCGTTGCGCCGGGCGGTCGCGCGCGGGCCGGGGCTGCCGGAACTGGAACAGGTCGTCGTGCTCTCGGACGACGCCCCGGCGGACTTCCGCACCTGGAAGGACTTCCTGGCGAGCGGGGACGGGGTGAGCGAGGCGGAGGTGCGGGCGCGCGCGGGGGCGGTGGAGGGCTCCTGGCCCTCGGACATCGTCTTCACGTCCGGTACGACGGGCCGTCCGAAGGGCGCCGTGATCACGCACGCGCAGACGCTGCGGGCGTACGAGGTGTGGAGCGACCTGGCCGGGCTGCGCCGGGGCGACCGCTATCTGATCGTGAACCCCTTCTTCCACACCTTCGGCTACAAGGCCGGGGTGATCGCCTGTCTGATGCGGGGCGCGACGATGATCCCCCAGCCGGTGTTCAACGTCGGCACGGCCCTGGCGAACATCGCGGCGGAACGGGTGTCGGTGCTGCCCGGCCCGCCGACCCTGCACCAGTCGCTCCTGGACCACCCCGCGCGCGACTCCCACGACCTCTCCGCGCTGCGGCTGGTGGTGACCGGCGCCGCGGTGGTGCCGCTCAGGCTGGTGGAACGCCTGCGCGGGGAGCTGGGCGTGGAGACGGTCCTGACCGCCTACGGCCTCTCGGAGGCCAGCGGCATCGTGACGATGTGCCGCCGCGGCGACGACCCGGAGGTGATCGCGTCGACGTCGGGCCGGGCGATACCGGGCACGGAGGTCCGCGTCGAGGCCCCGCCCGGCGAGCCCGGCGAGGTCCTGGTGCGCGGCTTCCACGTGATGCGGGGCTACTACGAGGACGCGGCGGCCACCGCGGAGGTGCTGACGGCGGACGGCTGGCTGCGGACGGGCGACGTGGGCGTGCTGGACCCGGCGGGCTGTCTGAGGATCACCGACCGCATCAAGGACATGTTCATCGTCGGCGGCTTCAACGCCTACCCGGCGGAGATAGAGCAGGTGCTCGGCCTGCATCCCGATGTGGCGGACGTGGCGGTGGTCGGCGTACCCGACGCGCGGCTGGGGGAGGTCGGCAAGGCGTATGTGGTGCGGCGGCCGGGGACGGTGCTGACCGGGGACGACCTGATCGCCTGGGCCCGGCGGGAGATGGCGAACTACAAGGTGCCGCGGGTGGTGGAGTTCCTGGGGGAACTGCCGCGCAACGCGAGCGGCAAGGTGGTCAAGGGGGAGTTGCGGGGCGACTAGGCCGGCGCGACCCCCCGCCGACGACGAGGCACACCCGCCCGTCGCCTCACACACGTCGGCCGCGACGGCTCCCCCTCCGCGCCGCCGCGGCCGATCCCCGTGGGACGAGGTCTACTTCTTCGGCTTGAAGGGCTCCGACGTGGCGTGGATGTCCTTCGTCTCGAGAGGCTCCTCGGTGGCGTGGATGTCCCCCTGGGTGGTGGCGCCCCCGTCCGTCGCCTTCTTGTCGGCGGCCGCGGCCTCGACGGGCTCCGAGGTGGCGTGGATGTCCTCCAGCTTGACGACCTGCTCGTCACTCATGATCGTTGCTCTCCACTGGTCTTGTCCGGCAGTAGGTTGACAAGGCCCGTCCGGTCATTCCCCCGAGGATGGCCGGACGGGCCCGTCGGGCCGTTCACCCTAGTCCGCAGGTGTGCGGCCCTCTTCCCCGACCCGTCTGCCCCCCGACGCGACGGATCGACTGACTAGAGGATGTAGGGCGGCGATAAACGAACGATGAACGCCGCGGCAAGCCCCTCAGGCGGCCTGGGCGGGAGCCAGCAGTGCCCGCACGGCCGCGGCCTCCGGTGAGTCCAGCTCGTCGTAGATGGAGACGGCTTCCTCCCAGCAGACCCGGGCGCGCCCCGTGTGGCCGACGGCGGTCAGGGCGCGGCCCAGCACCGTGAGGACGTTGCCGCGCCGCCACTCGCCGCCGATGCCGCGCAGCACGGTCAGCGCCATCTCGGCGTTCGCCGCCGCCTGGGCGTAGCGCCGCGCGGCGATGTCGACCTCCGCGAGGCGGAACAGGGTCATCCCCTCCCACAGCCGTTGGCGGCTGTCGCGGAAGACTTCCAGCGCTTCGAGGAGCCGCTCGGCCGCGGGACCGAGCTGTCCGCTCTGGGTGAGGGCCATGCCCAGGGCGTAGCGGCCGTTCGCGCCGCGCATGGAGTTGCCCATGGCGTCGTAGAGCTCCATGCCCTCCTGGGCCAGGGACACCGCGCTCTGGGTGCGTCCGGTCGCCAGGTGGATCCGGGAGAGGTTGCACAGGATGGAGGCCTCGCCCGGGCGGTCGTCCAGGGCCCGGAAGTGCCTTATGGCGTGGGACAGGTGCTCCTCGCCGTCCCCGTTGCGTCCCTGGTACAGGGCGATGACCCCGCGGGCGTTGTGGGCCCAGCAGACGGGCAGCAGGTCGTCGGCCCGGTGGGCGAGGCTGATGACCTGTTCGGCTTCCTGGTCGGCCATGTCGAACCGGCCGCTGTCGAGGTGTGCGTGGGACAGGGTCATCAGCGCACGCGCCTCGACCGGCTCCACCCCGAGCCGCCGGGCGGCTTCCAGCAGGGTCCTCGCCGTGGCCTCGTACTCCTTGGAGTTGGCCCCCGACTCCGAGATGTCGACGGCGGCCCACAGCAGGTCGACGGCGCGGCGAAGGGCCTCCGGGTGGTCGGCGCACTGGCGGGCGAAGGACAGCAGACAGGGCGCCTCGGTGTACAGCCAGTCCCGCGCCTCCTTGCGGCCCGGGAACGGCACCGCCGGATACGTCGTGGCCGCCAGATGGTCCACCAGCCGGTCCCCCGGCCGCTCGATCGCGTAGACCCCCGCCGCCGTGGCCAGGTAGAAGTCCAGCAGCCGGCACAGGGCGGCGTCGCGCTCGCTCGGCGGCCACTCGTCCCGCTCCGCGCACGCACGCGCGTAGAGCCGCACCAGGTCGTGGTACCGATAGCGGCCGGGCGCCGCCGACTCCAGCAGCGAGGTGTCCACGAGGGATTCCAGCAGGTCCTCCGTGTCCTCCACCGGCAGATCCAGTACGGCCGCGGCGGCGGCCAGCGAGATGTCCGGGCCGTCCGCCAGGCCCAGCAGGCGGAACGCCCGTGCCTGGGCGGGCTCCAGGGCGCCGTAGCCCAGCTCGAAGGTCGCCTTGACCGCGAGGTCACCGGCCTGCAGCTCGTCGAGCCGGCGCCGCTCGTCGGCCAGCTTGGCGGCGAGGACGGACACGGTCCAGGTGCGGCGCGCCGCCAGCCGTGAGGCCGCGATGCGGATCGCCAGCGGCAGGAAGCCGCAGGCCGCGACCACGTCCAGCGCGGCCTCCCGTTCGGAGGCGACCCGTTCCTCGCCCACGATCTTCGTGAACAGGGACAGCGCCTCGTCCGGGGACATCACGTCCAGGTCGACCAGATGGGCACCCGCCAGGTCCACCATGCGGACCCGCGACGTCACCAGCGCCGCGCAGCCCTCCATGCCCGGCAGCAGCGGGCGTACCTGGGCCGCGTCCTTCGCGTTGTCCAGCAGGACCAGGACCCGGCGGCCGTCCAGCACCGAGCGGTAGAGCGCCGCCCGCTCCTCCAGCGAGTCCGGGATCGCCGAGTCGGCGGTGCCCAGCGCGCGCAGGAACGAGCCCAGCACCGTCTCCGGCTCCGCCGCCCGCGGGCCCGCGCCCTGGAGGTCGACGTAGAGCTGCCCGTCGGGGAAGGCCGAACGCGCCTGGTGGGCGACGTGCACCGCCAGCGTCGTCTTGCCCACGCCCCCGATGCCCGCCAGCGCCGACACCGCCATCACCCGGCCCTCGGCCGAGGCGAGGACGTCGCTCAGCTCCGAGACGAAGGCGGAACGGCCCGTGAAGTCCGGGACCGTGGCCGGGAGCTGGGCCGGGCGCACCAGGACCGCGGCCGGTTCGGCGACCGGCGTGGACGGCTCCGCGAGGCCGGGGTCGGCCTGGAGAATGCGCTGCTGGAGTTCCCGCAGACCCGGGCGCGGGTCCACACCGAGTTCGTCGGCCAGCAGGCGCCGCGTGTCCGCGTACACCGCCAGCGCCTCCGCCTGGCGCCCGCTGCGGTACAGCGCCAGCATCAGCAGCTCCCGCAGCCGCTCCCGCAGCGGGTGCGCGGCCGTCAGCGCCGTCAGCTCCGACACCGCCTCCGCGTGGCAGCCCTGGTCCAGGTCCATGTCGAGGCGGGTTTCGAGGAGTTGGAGGCGCCACTCCTCCAGGCGGACCCGCTGGGCCTCCGCGTACGGGCCGGGGACGCCCGCCAGCACCTCCCCGTCCCACCGGGCCAGCGCCTGTCCCAGCAGGTCCCGCGCCTGGCAGAGATCCCCGGCGCTGCGCGCCTTCTCCCCCTCCGCCGCGAACTCCTGGGCCGCCGCCAGGTCCAGCGCGCCCTGGTCCAGGCCCCGCACCGCGTAGCCGCCCGCGTCGCTCACCAGGACCCCGGGGTCCAGCACCTTCCGCAGCCGGGAGGCGTACGTCCGCAGCGCCGCCAGGGCCTGCGAGGGCGGCTCCTCGCCCCACAGGGCGTCGATCAGTTCCGGCGCGGTCGCCGTGCGGCCCTCGCGCAGCAGCAGGGCGGCGAGCAGGGCGCGTTGCTGGGGGGAACCGGTGGGGAGCTGCTCCTCGCCGCGCCACGCGCGTACGGGTCCGAGCACGCTGAAGCGCAGCACCGCCGCAGGTGCCGCCTCATCTGTCGAGGAGCCGGGACGCCATTGCTCCGGCACTCGCGGTACCCCGCCCATCGCAGTCCCCCTAGGACCCGTTTACATCCCCGTCAGTCTGCCTTGTTCCGGCAGCCGCGTCAGCTGTGGATGGCCTGATCACAGGTGGGCGCGCGGGATATCACAAGGCCCTCACGTGCTCTTCGCACGGCGTCGCCACTCCCGCATAGCTGACGGGTCGTCAGATCGGCGCTACCGTGACGGACATGGACACCGAGACCGCGTTTCCGCTGATCATCTCCGTCGACGACCACACGGTCGAGCCGCCCACCGTCTGGCAGGACCGGCTCCCGAAGAAGTACCTCGACACCGGACCGCGCATCGTGCGCGCGCCACTGAAGGAAATGACCTTCCTCGGCGGCCGGTTCAAGCCCGTCATGGGCCGGCCCGGCGACGACGGGCCGATCGGCGACTGGTGGGTGTACGAGGACCTGCACCGGCCGATCACCCGCCTCGACACCGCCGTCGGGTACAGCAGGGACGAGATCAAGCTGGAGGTCATCACCTACGAGCAGATGCGCCCGGGGTCGTACGACGTCCCCGCCCGGCTCGCCGACATGGACGTCAACCACGTCCAGTCCGCCCTCTGCTTCCCGACCTTCCCCCGCTTCTGCGGCCAGACCTTCACCGAGGCCGCGGACCACGAGCTGGGCCTGCTGTGCGTGCGGGCCTACAACGACTGGATGGTCGAGGAGTGGTGCGGGCCCGACGCGCGGGGCCGGCTCATCCCCCTCACCCTCATCCCGCTCTGGGACGCCGAACTGGCGGCGGCGGAGGTTCGCCGCAACGCCGCCCGGGGCGTGCGCGCCGTCGCCTTCTCCGAGATACCCCCGCACCTCGGGCTCCCGTCCGTCCACACCGACGCCTGGGACCCCTTCCTCGCCGCCTGCGACGAGACCGGCACGGTCGTCGCCATGCACATCGGCTCCTCCAGCCGTATGCCCTCCACCTCCGCCGACGCCCCGCCCGCCGTCGGCTCCACGATCACCTTCGCCAACTGCTGCTTCTCGATGGTCGACTGGCTGATGAGCGGCAAGTTCGAGCGCTTCCCGAACCTCCGGGTCATGTACGCGGAGGGCCAGATCGGCTGGATCCCGTACATTCTGGAGCGCGCCGACGTGGTGTGGGAGGAGAACCGGGGCTGGGGCGGGGTCGCCGACAAGGTGCACCGGCCGCCGTCCGAGCTGTTCGCCGACCACGTCTACGGCTGCTTCTTCGACGACGCCTTCGGACTCCGGAACCTGGACGCGATCGGCGTCGGGAACGTCCTGTACGAGACCGACTACCCGCACTCCGACTCCACCTGGCCGAAGTCCCGCGAGGTCGGCGAGGCGCAGATGGGGCACCTGGAACCGGACGTCGTGGAGCGGATCGTGCGGGGGAACGCCATCGAGCTGCTGGGGCTCACGGACGACGGGCTGTGGCCGGGCGGTGGTGCGAGGTGAGTCTCGCGTACGGCATCCAGCTCCCCGTCCAGTCGCAGAGCACGATCTACGCCGAGCCCTGGGAAGCCGCCGCCTGCCCCGAAGACCTGCGCGACATCGCCCGCGCCGCCGACCGCGCGGGCTTCGCGTACCTCGCGAGCTGCGACCACGTCGCCATTCCGCGCCGGCTCGCGCCCGCGATGAGCACGGTCTGGTACGACCCCGTCGCCACCCTCGCCCATCTCGCCGCGGTCACCGAGCGCATCCTGCTGCTCAGCCATGTCGCCGTCGTGGGCCTGCGGCACCCGCTCCTCACGGCCAAGCAGTACGCCACCCTCGACCACCTCAGCGGCGGCCGCCTGCTCCTCGGGGTCGGGGCGGGGCACGTGCCGGAGGAGTTCGAGGTGCTGGGGGCCGACTTCGAGCGGCGCGGGCCGGTGCTGGACGAGTCCATCGACGCGTTGCGCGCCTGCCTCGGGCCCGACGAGTTCCCCGAACACCACGGCAAGTTCTACGACTTCGAGGGACTCGGCCAGCTCCCGCGGCCCGCCCAGGAGCGCGTCCCGGTCTGGGTCGGCGGGTCCTCCCCGGCCGCCGTGCGCAGGGCCGCGCTCAGGGGGGACGGGTGGCTGCCCCAGGGGGATCCGCGGGACCGGCTGCCCGCGCGGATCGCCCGGATCCGGCGGTTGCGCGAAGAGGCGGCCCTGCGGGGGCCGTTCACCGTCGGGGCCATAGCCGAGCCGCTCTACGTCGGTGAGCCCACATGGGACGTCGGACGCCGGACCCTGTCCGGCGGGGCCGGGGAACTGGCCGAGTCGCTGCGCGCCTACCGCGCCATGGGCGTGCACCAGATCCAGGTGCGGTTCCGGAGCCGGAGCCGGACCGAACTGACCGACCAGATCGAGGCGTTCGGGGCGCGGGTGGGACCGCTGTTGTAGCGGACCCGGCACACAGCGCTCCTTGAAAGCTTGAACATGTCCACGTCGACCGCCGTATGTATGGACGTACTGACGTAGAGGTACGCCCGTACGCCCGTACGGCTTCGGCGGAAGGACACAATGACGTGCGCACTCCCCGGAAACTCACCGTCGCTCTCGCCTGCCCCGAGGACGCCTGGCCGCATCCCGACTGGCCGGCCCCGGACGACCCGTACGTCGGGCGGGTGACGCCCCTGACCGCGCCGATGGGGGCGGGCGAGGCGACGGACGTGGTGGTGATCCTCTGCCGCGAGGACCCCGCGGCGGCCGTCCGGGAACTGCGGGCCACCGACGTCCCCGTGATCGTGATCAGCCCGTGCCGGGACACCGAGGCCATCGTCGAGGTCTTCCGCGGCGGCGCCGGCTATCTCGTCGAGGGCGACTACTGCACCTGCATGCTCTCCTCCGCCGTCGTGGGCGCCAGCGTCGGGCACACCTACCTCTCCCCCGCGGCCTGCGCCGCCCTGAGGGAGGGGGCCCGGCGGCTGCCCACCGGCGGGGAGGCGATGGAGCGGCTGCGCGAGGCGCTCTCGCCGCGCGAGCGGCAGATCATGGAGCTGCTGTCGACCGGCCTGGCCGCACAGGAGATCGGGCTGCGATTACGGCTGAGCGAGAAGACCGTCCGCAACAACCTGAGCAACATCTACGCCAAGCTCGACGCGCGCGGAAGCACGGACGCGGTCCTGCGGTGGCTGGGAGCCGCGCCCGTACTTCGCAGCTGAGAACGCGGCTACGGTGCCGGAACCTCCGACAGCGGGATCTCGACGTCGGTGACGTTCTCGCCGCCCTCGCCGAATCCGGGTTCCGCCCGCAGGGCGCGCGTCGAATTCTGGATGCCGGAGGCCTCAGGAGTTCCGCATTTCACATTGCGCAGCCAGAGGCGGCCGTCGGGAGTTCCGTTCTTCAGGATCTGCGGATAGAAGACATGCACGCCCGTCGATCCCTCGCCGGGCGAGAAGAACACCTTCTGACCGTCCTGCGCTTCCTTGTACGTGGCCCTCAGGAACCCGCTCACGTCGGTGCGCTTGGCGGACCACATGAAGAACCCGAGGCTGTCGCCCTGAACGGTGTCCGTCCTGCTGAACGCCAGGGTGGTCGTCTTGTCGTCACGCGTGATGTTGATCTCCGAGGTGCTGAACTTCGCGCCGATCTCGAAGAAGGAGTTGCCGAGCTTGGTGTCGGCGTTCGCGGTGAACCCGTCCTCCAGCTGGATGGTCCGCGTGACGGACGCGCTCACGTTGAAGGTCTTGGAGGCGGTGGCCGTCGATCCGCAGTTGTCGGTCACCGCGGAGACCCGCTGGTTGGGTCCGAGGTTGTCCCGCTTGAACTGGACGTCGACGAACTGGCAGTTCTCCAGCCTGTCGGAGTCCGCCGAGCAGTCGGCGCTCACTTCGGAGGCGGTGGCGGCACCCGCCGAGTTCATCAGCGCCGCGGCCACCGCGACGGCCGCCACGGGGGCCACCGCGAGGGTGATGCGCTTCTTCTTGCTCCGGTGGCTTCTGCGGCCGGGGCGTGTCATGGGGTTCTCCTGTGAGGGGTGGAGGTGGGGGAGGGGGACGGAGGCCGGGGTGAGGGGCTCAGCAGTCGCTCAGGACGGCCTTGGAGGTGCCGTCCGCGACACCGGGAGCGCCCGCCGCGCCCGGCAGGATGACGGGGCCCTCGACGACCTCCGGCGCCACGAAGTTCTGCTCGGGGGAGGGGTTCACGGCGAAGCTCCCGGGGTCGGCGTCGATCCGTACCCGCCATTCGCCGGTCATGCGCTGCATCTTCGGCGTGAACTCCATGCTGAGCACCTTGCCGACCGGCACGTCCCGCTGCTCCGTGTCGCCGGCCGTCGCCGACTTGAGGGTCATGTCGAGGGTGCCCTTGTGCTTGACCCAGGAGCCGCTCAGGGCGCCGAAGAGCCCTCCGCCGCCGCCCTGCTGGGTCACGGTGTACTTGCCCTGGCCCTGGGCCGCCGTCGCCGACCAGGTGATCGACACCTTCGCCGGTTCGGTCGCGTTGGGTTCGCAGTTCGGGAAGTCGATGGAGGACTTCTCGGTGGGCCCGTCGAAGGTCTCGAAGTCGGTCTCCACGAAATCGCAGTTGTCCGACCCGAAACTCGGGCCGGCGATCGGGTGGCCGCCGAAATCGGAAATGGACTGCTGTTTCCCGTTGAGCACCTCGGCTCGCTTGCACAGATCCATGATCTGGTCGGGCGTCTTCTCCTCGGCGGCGTTCGCCGACGGAAGGAGTACGGCGGCCAGGGCGCCGCCGGTCACGACGGCCGATCCGACCGCCACGAACCTGATCTTTCTGTTCTTCAGTCTCCGCTTGGACATGCGAGGGATTTTGCATTCCCTTGACGGACGCCGACAGGGTCAAACATCCCTACTTGCGAGTCACGTGATATTCGCCTCAGCAACCTCCAGGGCTTGTATCTGACGCATCGTCAGGTATGGCGCTACGATGCGAAGTTCACGATGCGGGGTCCACCGTGTCCACCCTTCGAAGGGGGCCGTAATGGGCAAGCTCGACGGACGGGTCGTCATCGTCACCGGGGCGGCGCGCGGGCAGGGCGAGCAGGAGGCGCGCCTCTTCGCCGCGGAGGGGGCGAAGGTCGTGGTGGCGGATGTGCTGGACGACCAGGGCGAGGCCCTCGCCAAGGAGATCGGTGCGCTGTACGTCCACCTCGACGTGGGCCGGGAGGACGACTGGCGCGCCGCCGTCACCGCCGCGCGCGAGGCCCACGGCCGGATCGACGGCCTCGTCAACAACGCCGGCATCCTGCGCTTCAACTCCCTCGTCGACACGCCCCTCGACGAGTTCATGCAGGTCGTACGGGTCAACCAGGTCGGCTGCTTCCTCGGCGTCAAGACGGTGGCGGCCGAGATGGCGGACGGCGGCACGATCGTGAACACCGCCTCGTACACGGCCGTCACCGGCATGGCGGCCGTGGGGGCGTACGCCGCCACCAAGCACGCCATCCTCGGCCTGACCCGCGTCGCCGCCCTGGAGCTGGCCCACCGGCGCATACGCGTCAACGCCATGTGCCCCGGCGCCATCGACACCGCGATGTCCAACCCGGCCCAGCTGGACCCGGCCGCCGACGCCGAGGAGACGTCGAGGGCCCTGGACGGCCTGTACCGCAAGCTCGTGCCGCTCGGCCGGATCGGGCAGCCGCAGGAGGTGGCCCGGCTCGCGCTGTTCCTCTCGTGCGACGACTCGTCCTACATCACCGGGCAGCCGTTCGTGATCGACGGGGGCTGGCTCGCCGGGGTGTCGGTTCTCTGACGCCTCCGCCTGACGGGGCGTCAGCTATTGACGCTCCACGAGGCCGGTGGAACAGTCGGGCTATCAAATCTGACGATCCGTCAGAAGTGGCCGACCGTGGGACGGTGAACCTCCTTGGAATTCGGGCTCTTTGTACAGGGATACGTGGGCAAGCGCGCCGAAACCGACCCGCTCGCCGAGCACAAGGCGCTGATGGAGGAGACCGAGTACGTCATCCAGGCGGACAAGTCGGGCTTCAAGTACGCCTGGGCGTCGGAGCACCACTTCCTGGAGGAGTACTCGCACCTCTCCGCCAACGACGTCTACCTGGGCTATCTGGCGCACGCGACGGAACGGATCCATCTGGGGTCCGGCATCTTCAACCCGCTCGCACAGGTCAACCACCCGGTCAAGGTGGCCGAGAAGGTCGCGATGCTCGACCATCTCACCGGCAACCGCTTCGAGTTCGGCAGCGGACGGGGCGCGGGATCGCACGAGATCCTGGGGTTCATACCGGGCGTGACGGATATGAACTACACCAAGGAGATCTGGGAAGAGACCATCGCCGAGTTCCCCAAGATGTGGCTCCAGGACGAGTACGTGGGCTTCCAGGGCAAGCACTGGTCGCTGCCGCCGCGAAAGGTGCTGCCCAAGCCGTACGGGAAGTCGCACCCCGCGATGTGGTACGCCGCCGGGTCGCCGCCGTCGTACGCGATGGCCGCGAAGAAGGGGCTCGGGGTCCTCGGGTTCAGCGTGCAGAAGGTCGCCGACATGGAGTGGGTGCTGGAGCAGTACAAGACGGCGGTCGTGAACGCCGAGCCGATCGGTGACTTCGTCAACGACAACGTGATGGTGACGACGACGGCCATCTGCGCGCCGACCCACGCGGAGGCGATCGAGGTCGCCCTGAGCGGTGGGCTGCACTATCTGCCGTCGCTGGTGTTCCGGTACCACGACACGTTTCCTCGTCCCGAGGGGTTCCCGGTGTGGCCGGAGACGTTGCCGGAGTACACGGCCGAGTTCGTGGAGCTTCTCATCGAGGAGGAGCTGCTGATCTGCGGGGACCCGGACGAGGTGCTCACGCAGTGCAAGCGGTGGGAGCAGGCCGGGGCCGACCAGTTGAGTTTCGGGCTGCCGGTGGGAGTGCCGAAGGAGGAGACGTTGCGGACGATCCGGTTGATCGGGGAGCACGTGATTCCGAAGATCGATACGGATCCGGTTCATCGGACGTCCCGGTTCCGGGCTGCCACGTAATCGCCCCTGAGGGGCGCGGCCCGCCCCGGAATTCGAGGAGGAACCGTCATGCTCGATCACGTCATCAAGGGCGCGACCGTCGTCGACGGGACGGGCGCGCCCGCCTACATCGCCGACGTGGGGATACGGGACGGACGTATCGCCGTGATCGGCAGGGAAGTCACCGAGGAATCCCAGTCCGCTGAGGTCGCGCGCGGGCTCGTCCTCGCCCCCGGCTTCGTCGATCCGCACACCCACTACGACGCCCAGCTCTTCTGGGACCCGTACGCCACCCCCTCCCTCAATCACGGGGTGACCACCGTCGCCGCCGGGAACTGCGGGTTCACGCTCGCGCCGCTCAATCCCGCCCGTCCCGAGGACGCCGACTACACGCGCCGCATGATGTCCAAGGTCGAGGGGATGTCGCTGGTGGCGTTGGAGGAGGGGGCGCCCTGGAGCTGGCGGACCTTCGGGGAGTATCTCGATGCCCTCGAGGGGCGGATCGCCGTCAACGCCGGGTTCATGGTGGGGCATTGCGCGCTGCGCCGGCATGTGATGGGGCCGGACGCGGTGGGCGGGCAGCCGAGTGCGGAGCAACTGGGCGAGATCGTACGGCTGCTGCACGACGCCATGGACGCCGGCGCCTGGGGCTTCTCCACCACCCAGTCCTCCAGCCACTCCGACGGGGACGGCAAGCCGGTGGCCTCCCGGCACGCCGGGCCGAACGAGCTGCTGGCGATGGCGCGGGCGGTCGGCGAGCACGAGGGGACCCAGATCGAGGCGATCGTCGCGGGGTGTCTGGACCAGTTCAGCGACGCCGAGATCGAACTGTTCGTGGAGATGAGCGCCGCCGCCGGACGGCCGCTCAACTGGAACGTCCTGACCATCGACTCGGCCGTTCCGGAGCGGGTGCCCCGGCAGCTGCTCGCCAGTGAGCAGGCCCGGAAGGCCGGCGGGCGGGTGGTGGCCCTCACCATGCCGATCCTCACTCCGATGAACATGTCCCTGGGCACCTTCTGCGCCCTGAACCTCATCCCCGGATGGGGGCCGGTCCTCGCGCTGCCCGTGCCCGAGCGGATCGCCAGGCTCCGCGAACCGGACGTACAGGCCGAACTGCTCCGGCACGCCACCGCCAAGGAGGCGGGCGTCTTCCGGCGGCTGACCAACTTCGCGCGGTACGTCATCGGGGACACGTACAGTGCCGCGAACCGCGGGCTGAGCGGGCGGGTCGTGGAGGACATCGCGCGTGAGCGCGGCCAGGAGCCCTTCGCGTGCCTGGTGGAGATCTGCGCCGCCGACGATCTGCGGACCGTCCTGTGGCCCATGCCCACCGACAACGACCCCGCGTCCTGGACCCTGCGCGCCGAGACCTGGCAGCACGAGGACGTACTGCTGGGCGGCTCGGACGCCGGGGCGCACCTGGACCGGATGTGCGGGGCGCCGTACACGACCCGGTTCCTCGGGGACTGTCTGCGCGGCCGGAAGCTGGTCGGCCTCGAACAGGCCGTGAAGATGCTGACCGACGACCCGGCGCGGCTGTTCGGGCTGCGTGAGCGGGGGAGGGTGGCGGAGGGCTTCCATGCCGACCTGGTGCTCTTCGACCCGCAGCGGATCGACGCCGGCCCGGCCACCCTGGTGCACGACCTGCCGGGCGACAGCCCGCGGCTGGACTCCAGGGCGATCGGGGTGCGGGCGGTCTGGGTCAACGGCGTCGAGGCGATCCGGGACGACGTGGTGACCGGCGCCGTGCCGGGGCGTGTGCTGCGCTCGGGCCGGGACACCAGGACGGTGGCCACCAGGTGAGCTTCGAGGGAGCCGACCGGCAGCGGTTGTTCGTGGGCGGGTCGTGGGTCGAGCCGGACGGCGGGTACTACGCCGTCGTCGACCCGGCGACCGAGGAGACCGTCGGGTGGGCTCCGGAGGCATCGCGGGACCAGGTGAACGCGGCCTGCGCCGCGGCCCGCGAGGCTCTCGGGCCGTGGTCGCGTACGACACCGGAGGCGCGCGCGGCCGTGCTGGGGCGGGCCGCGGACATCATCCGCGGCCACCTCGTGCCGTACGCCGAGCTGGCCCAGGCCGAGACCGGGGCGACCACGGGGACGGCGCGGGGCATGCAGGTCGGTGTCGGGGCGGCCCGATTCCGGCGGTACGCGCGGGTGGAGAGCGCCGAGTGGGCGATCCCGCCGCAGATCAACGAGGCGGGGCATGGGGGTACCTCCCACGCCTTTAAGGCAGTGGGGGAGGGGAAGGCCGGTGTGATGGGGGCGCTGGCCGTCCGCCAGCCGGTCGGGGTCGTCACCTGCGTCACCTCGTACAACAACCCGTGGGCCAACCCGGCCGGCAAGATCGCCCCCGCGCTGGCCATGGGCAACACCGTCGTCGTGAAACCGGCGCCGCAGGACCCGCTGTCCGTCTACCGGATGGCGGAGGCGCTGGAGGCGGCGGGCGTGCCGGCGGGTGTGGTGAACGTCGTGTCCGGCAGGTCCGTGGAGGTGGGCGAGGCGGCCGTCTCGTCCCCGGACGTCGACATGGTGAGCTTCACCGGGTCCACGGCGGTCGGGCAGCGCATCGCCGAGGTGTGCGGGCGGGACATGAGGCGCCAGCTGATGGAGCTCGGCGGGAAGGGCGCGGCGGTCGTCTACGACGACGCGGACGTCGCCTCGGCGGTGGCCGGGATCGGGACGACGTTCTCCTTCTACAGCGGGCAGATCTGCACGGCGCCGACGCGGGTGCTGGCCCAGCGGGGCGTGTACGACCGGCTCGTCGAGCAACTGGCCGCGTATGCGGGCCGGTTGAAGGTCGGGGACCCGCGGGCGGCGGACACGATCGTCGGCCCGGTGATCTCGGCGGAGCACCGGGACCGGGTGGAGTCGTACGTGGAGACGGGCCGCAAAGAGGGCGCGGTGGTGGTGGCCGGCGGTGAACGGCCCCCGCACGAGCGGGGGTTCTACGTCGCCCCCACCCTCCTCGCGGACTGCACCAACGACATGCGGGTCGCCCGGGAGGAGATCTTCGGGCCGGTCGTCTGCGTCATCCCCTTCGACGAGGAGGAAGAGGGCGTCGCCCTCGCCAACGACACGGACTACGGCCTGATCGACTACGTCTGGTCCGGCGACGTGGCCCGCGCCTTCCGGGTGGCGCGACGGCTGCGGGCCGGCGGCGTCGGCGTCAACACCGTCGGCCGCAACATGGAGGCGCCGTTCGGCGGGTTCAAGAAGAGCGGGGTGGGCCGGGACGTCGGCTCGTACGCGCTGCACGCGTACAGCGAGGTGCAGGCGATCGTGTGGCCGGGGTGACGCGCGGGGGAATGACCGGCCGGTGACTGTCGCCGGGAGGGCGAGACGGGCAGAGTGCCCCGTATGGGACACATGGTGCAGGTCAAGGGTGGCGAGATCTGGGCGGACGACACGGGCACGGACGGGGTGGCGGGGCATGCCGTCGCCGGGCCGCCCCTGGTACTGCTGCACGCGGGTGTCGGGGACTCCCGCATGTGGGACCCGGTACTGCCCGGCCTCGTCGCACGCCACCGGGTGATCCGGTACGACGCCCGGGGTTTCGGGCGCTCGCCGAAGCCCACCGTCTCCTACACCCAGGCCGAGGACCTCAGGAGCGTCCTGGACCACTTCGAGCTGGACCGGGTCGTCCTGGTCGGCTCCAGCATGGGCGGCAGGACGGTCATCGACCTGACGCTGAGCGACCCCGGCCGGGTGGCCGCCCTGGGCCTGCTGGTCCCCGGCGTCAACGGCTACGAGGGACTGGAGTCGGCGGAGGTGATGGCGGAGATCGGGCAACTGGCCACCGCCGGTGACATGGACGGCCTGGTCGCGATGGCGCTGCGCCTGTGGGGCGGGGCGGGCCCGGATCCCGACACCGAGGCCGCGGCGCAGCTGCGGGCCGCGATCCCCGCCTGGTTCACCACACACGGCCACGAGGTCCCGGGCGCCCCGGCCTTCGACCGGCTGGGCGAGCTGGACCTCCCCTGCGCGCTCCTCCTCGGCGAGCGGGACCAGCCCGAGGTGATCCGCTGCAACGAGGAGATGGCGGCCCGGATCCCCGGCTGCCGGCTGGTCCGCCACCCCGGCTGCGACCACTTCCCGACGCTGCGGGCGCCGCAGGACGTCGCGCGGTTGCTGACGGAGCTGGGCGAGCGGGCGGCGGCCGTCTGACCGGCGCCGTGCGCGTCAGTCCGTGAGGTCCACCCGGACCGTCAGCAGGTTCGTGCCGAACGCCCGCACCCCCGCGCTGTTGAGGCGGGGCAGGCCGCGCAGGCGGGCGACCGGGTCGTCGTCCGGGAGCAGGTGCGCCGTGCCGGTGTGCCAGCGCCCCCTGATCCGTACCCGTACCCGCGGATCGGCCTTGATGTTGCGGACGTACTGGGACTTGTCCCCGAACTCCGAGACCAGCCAGAACGAGTCACCCACCCGGCGGCCGCCCACCGGCGTCTGCCGGGGCTGCCCCGAGACGCGGCCCGTGGTCTCCAGGACCGTCTGGAGGGGGAGGCGGCGGAGCACGGGATTGCCGACACGGCGCTGGAACGTGGTGGCGGCACGGAACCTGAGGTCGGCGAGGCGGGACATGTCTGTGGGGCTCCTGTCTCGTGGATCGGGTGGATCCGGGGTATCTCGTGAGTCTGGTGGATCTCGTGCGGGCGTCACGGCGCGACGGTCGAACGGTTGCTTCAATGGTCTCCGACGCGGCGTGACGAGAGCGGGTGGCTGCGGATGCGGGTCGTGACCTGGAACCTCTGGTGGCGCTTCGGGCCCTGGGAGGCCCGGCAGAAGGCGATACTCGCCGAGCTGCGCGAACTGCGCCCCGACATCGTCGGCCTCCAGGAGGTGTGGGCCGACGGGCGCGAGAACCAGGCCGAGTGGCTCGCCGGCGAACTCGGCATGCACTGGGCCTGGGCCCCCTCACCCGCCCCCGAGCGCTGGCGCCGGCGGATCGGGGACCCCACGGCCGACATCGGGAACGCCGTACTGAGCCGTTGGCCGGTGGCGGCGCAACGGACGCTGCGGCTCCCCGCGCCCGCCGAAGTCGACGACGGCCGCCTCGCCCTCTTCACCCGCCTGGCCACCCCCGCGTACGACATCCCCTTCGTCACCACCCACCTCACCTCCGCCCCGCAGGGCTCGGCCGTACGCTGCCGCCAGGTCACCGCGCTCGCCGAGTTCGTCGCCCGGAACCGGGGCGGCACGCCCTTTCCGACGGTCGTCACCGGCGACTTCAACGCCGGACCGGACTCCGACGAGATCCGTCTCTTCGGCGGCCACCGGACCGCGCCGGTCGTGCCCCGCCAGGTCTTCTTCGACACCTGGCAGCACGCCGAGGCGGACGCCCCCTGCGTCACCTGGGACCGCTCGAACCCGTACGTGCCGGCCGGCCCGGAACCGGGCGTACGCATCGACTACATCCACGTCGGGCCGCCCGGGACGGGCGGGCTGGGGCAGGTGCGCGGCGTCCGGCGCGCGGGGGACGGCCCGGTCGACGGGGTCTGGCCCTCGGACCACGCGGCCGTGGTCGCGGACCTGGGGGACGGGCCGGCGCAGCCGTACTGACCGCCCCCTGCCTACGAACGGCCCAGGAAGATCGGATTGGTGAACGCCGCCAGCGCCCCCGGCAGCGGTCCCACCGCCGTCTCGTGCCGCAACTCCGCCCGTACGTAGGCCGCGTACGAGGGGGTCGTGCGCCACTCCACGACCCCCGACCCCGTCACGGGCAGCGGCGGGCTGGTGAACAGGACGCCCTGGTCGGTCACGAAGCGGACCGTGCAGCGGGGGGCGCCCGAGGCTTCCAGGCGGACCGTCACCGGACTGTTCCGGTCGACCCTCAGGCGCTCGCCGATGCCGGCGTGTTCGCCCTTGCCGCCGGACACGCCGAAGGTCAGGGAGACGTTCTTCGACTCGGCCACGTACGAACGCCCCGCCTTGATGCCGTCCTGGATCGCCTCGCGCGTCAGGTCGTCGGCGAGGACCACGGTCTGGGGCGATCCGACCGGGTCGGGGTCGCGGTGGGCGTCGCTGTTGCCCATGGCCGGGATCCAGTCACGGCCCTCGCGCACCGAGGCCACCAGCATGCTGTCCCAGTCCGCCAGGGTCACCTCGTCGTCCGGCGTGTAGGGCCCGTTCCACACCTCGACCGCGTCCGCCTCGCCGAAGCCGAACTTCCAGTTGCAGCCGACGCACGTGGCGTGCGGGTGGGCGGGCACGACGAGGCCGCCGGACCTGCGGATCTGGCGGGCGAAACGTCCGAAGCGGTTGTCCCGCGCGCGGTAGCGCCAGTCGACGAAGGTGCCGGGGTCGGTGCCGAGTGCCACCACATGGCCGTTCCGTGTCGTGATCTCCTCGCCCAGCATGACCAGGAGGTCGTCGCCCGCCTCGGACGCCCAGTGCGCGTGCGCCGAGTGGGTGTTGTGCTCCGAGCTGTTGATGAAGTCCAGGCCCGCCGCCCGTGCCAGCGCCGCGATCTCGGCGAGCGTACGGCGGCCGTCGGAGTGCCAGGAGTGCAGGTGGCAGTCGCCCCGGTACCAGGCGCGGCCCCGGCCCTTCGCCCGGTCCGGCGGGTACGTCGGCTCGACGGCCTCGCCGGGCTCGCCGTAGGCCAGCGTGACGGTGATCTCGTACGGCAGTCCCTGCGGTGCCACCGTGTAGGGGCCCAGCGCGATGTGCCACGTGCCCTCTCGCACCGGGCCCGGGAGGTAACCCGGCGTCGCCTCGTCCGCCCGGATGAAGAACTCCGTGCGCGCCCCTCCCGACCAGCCCCGGAAGCCACGGCCGCCGAGCTCCGTGCCCCGCCAGTCGAAGATGCCGATGTCGAGGGCGTTGCCCGGGGTGCCGGCCGGGACGGACGGCTTCTCGTAGGTGTAGGAGACCTTGATCTCCCGTACGCCGGAAGGCACTTCGACCGGCACGTACACGAAGTCGGGGGACCCGGGCGGCAGGGTGCCCCGCACGGTGCGGGTCTGTCCGTCCCGGTTGTCGTCGGCGCCTCTGGCGAAGGTCACGCTTCCCAACGTAAGCGCGGCGGCGGCGCCCGTCACGAACAGCGCGCGTCTTCCCAGGCCCGCGTGGCCCGTGTGGTCGTCCTCGCACATGCTGCTGCTCCCCAGGTCGTCGTGAAGGACAGGGCGTGGGTGGTGCAGTGGTGGTGCGTGCAACTCTGGTATTCAGCCGTGAACTGCCGTACAAGGGAAGGGAATCGGCAGCCAATCGGCGGGTTTCGAGGCGCTGCCCGCGCGCTGACCGATTTGGGCCGACCGGTCGGTATGGACATCGTGGCGGCCGCGCGGTACAGATGCAGTCATGCGCATCTCCGTCACGATCTTCCTCACCGACGAGACCGTCACCCCGATCCGGCTCGCCCGTGAGCTGGAGCAGCGCGGGTTCGCCGGGCTGTACCTGCCCGAGCACACCCACATCCCCGTCGAGCGGACCACTCCCTACCCGGCCGGCGGCGATCTGCCGGGCGAGTACGGCCGTACCCTCGACCCCTTCGTGGCCCTCGGCCAGGCCGCCGCCGTCACCGAGCGGCTCGGTCTCGGCACCGCCGCGCGGCGGAGCCGCATATCGACACAGCACACTGGTCGCCCAGCACGACCCGATCGATCTGGCCAAGCAGATCGCGACCCTGGACCACCTGTCGGGCGGGCGCTTCACCCTCGGCCTCGGCTTCGGCTGGAACGTCGAGGAGGCCGCCGACCACGGGGTGGACTGGCGGACGCGGCGTGAGCTGGTCCGGGACCGGATGGCCCTGATGCGGGCGCTGTGGGCGGACGAACCGGTCGCGTACGAGGGGGAGTTCGGGTCGGTAAGCGCCAGTTTCGCCTATCCCAAACCAGTGCAGAAGCCGCGTGTCCCGAAGGTCAACGGCCCTCGCACGCTCATCGGGGGAGCGGCCGGGCCGAAGCTGTTCGCGCACATCAGCGAGTACGCGGACGGGTGGATGCCGATCGGGGGGCGCGGATTGTCCGAAAGTCTCCCCCGGCTGAGGGCCGCCTGGACCCACGCTGGACGGGACACGGCGGCGCTCCAGGTAGTGCCGTACGCGGTGTATCCCAACCCCGGGAAGCTCGCGCACTACGCGGAGTTGGGCATCGAGGAGGTAGTGGTGCAACTGCCGCCGGCAGGGGAGGAGGGGGTACTCAGGGTGTTGGACGAATACGCCGCGTACTTGTAGACGAGGGGCAGTGAAGCCGGCCCCAAAGGGGCGCGGGGCTGTATCGATATGCGGCTCCGCCGCGGGGCGCGACCAGCCACAACGAGCCCGCACCCGGCCTTGCGCAGCACCACCCCGAACCGCCTCCGACCCTCCAAATCTCGAACGTATGCTCAAAGAATGACGACTCCCGCGACCCCCGGAACCGGCTCGACACCTGGCCCGACCGACAACTCCATGCGTCGCGCCCTCAAACGCGCCCGTGACGGCGTCGCCCTCGACGTCGCCGAGGCGGCCGTCCTGCTCCAGGCCCGCGGCGAGGCACTCGACGACCTCGTCGCGTCGGCCGGCCGGGTGCGGGACGCCGGCCTCGAACAAGCGGAGCGCCCCGGTGTCATCACGTACTCGAAGAGCGTCTTCATCCCCCTCACCCGGCTGTGCCGGGACAAGTGCCACTACTGCACCTTCGTCACCGTCCCGGGCAAGCTGCGCCGTGCCGGGCACGGGATGTTCATGTCCCCGGACGAGGTCCTCGACATCGCCCGCAAGGGCGCGGCCCTCGGCTGCAAGGAAGCCCTCATCACCCTCGGCGACAAGCCCGAGGACCGCTGGCCCGAGGCACGCGAATGGCTCGACGCGCACGGCTACGACGACACCATCGCCTACGTCCGCGCCATCTCCATCCGCATCCTGGAGGAGACGGGGCTCCTCCCGCACCTCAACCCCGGCGTCATGTCCTGGACCGACTTCCAGCGGCTCAAGCCGGTCGCCCCGTCGATGGGCATGATGCTGGAGACCACCGCCACCCGCCTGTGGTCCGAACCCGGCGGCCCGCATCACGGCTCCCCGGACAAGGAGCCCGCCGTACGGCTGCGGGTGCTTCAGGACGCGGGGCGTTCCTCCGTCCCCTTCACCTCCGGGATCCTCATCGGCATCGGCGAGACGTACGAGGAGCGGGCCGAGTCCCTGTTCGCGCTCCGGAAGGTCTCCCGGGCCTACCACGGCATCCAGGAACTGATCATCCAGAACTTCCGCGCCAAGCCGGACACCGCGATGCGCGGCATGCCGGACGCGGAACTCGACGAGCTGGTCGCCACGGTCGCCGTCGCCCGGCACATCATGGGCCCGAGCGCCTGCCTCCAGGCCCCGCCCAACCTGGTCGACAGCGAGTACGAGCGGCTGATCCGGGCCGGCATCGACGACTGGGGCGGGGTCTCCCCGCTGACCATCGACCACGTCAACCCCGAGCGCCCCTGGCCGCAGATCGAGGAGCTGGTCGAGCGGTCGGTGGCCGCCGGCTTCGAGCTGCGCGAACGGCTGTGCGTCTACCCGGAGTTCGTCCAGCGCGGCGAACCCTGGCTGGATCCGCGGCTGCTCCCGCACGTGAGGGCGCTCGCCGACCCGGAGACGGGCCTGGCACGTCCGGACGCGGTGGTCGAGGGCCACCCGTGGCAGGAGCCGGACGAGGTCTTCGTCGCGTCCGGCCGTACGGATCTGCACACGACGATCGACTCCGAGGGCCGTACCTCCGACCGCCGCGACGACTTCGACGAGGTGTACGGCGACTGGGGCGCCCTGCGCGAGGCCGCCGCGCCCGGCATGGCGCCGCAGCGCATCGACACCGACGTCCGCCAGGCGCTGCGGGTCGCCGCCGACGACCCGACCCGGCTGACCGACGAGGAGGCGCTCGCGCTGCTGCACGCGGACGGCCCGGCGCTGGACGCGCTCACGCGCATCGCCGACGACGTCCGCAGGTCGGTGGTCGGCGACGACGTCACGTACATCGTCACGCGGAACGTCAACTTCACCAACGTCTGCTACACCGGCTGCCGCTTCTGCGCCTTCGCCCAGCGGCGTACGGACGCCGACGCCTACACGCTCTCCCTGGACCAGGTCGCCGACCGCGCCCAACAGGCCTGGGACGTGGGCGCGGTGGAGGTCTGCATGCAGGGCGGCATCCACCCCGACCTGCCGGGGACGGCGTACTTCGACATCGCACGGGCGGTGAAGGAGCGCGTCCCCGGCATGCACGTGCACGCCTTCTCCCCGATGGAGGTCGTCAACGGCGCCACCCGCACCGGCATGTCGATCCGCGAGTGGCTCACGGCGGCGAAGGAAGCCGGCCTGGACTCCATCCCCGGTACCGCCGCCGAGATCCTCGACGACGAGGTCCGCTGGGTCCTGACCAAGGGCAAGCTGCCGACGGCCACGTGGATCGAGGTGATCACGACGGCGCACGAACTGGGCATCCGCTCCTCGTCGACGATGATGTACGGCCATGTCGACCAGCCCCGCCACTGGCTCGGCCATCTGCGCACCCTGGCCGGCATCCAGCAACGCACCGGCGGCTTCACGGAGTTCGTCACGCTGCCGTTCATCCACACCAACGCGCCGGTCTACCTGGCGGGCATCGCGCGCCCCGGTCCGACGGTCCGCGACAACAGGGCGGTGACGGCGATGGCCCGACTCCTCCTGCACCCGCACATCCCCAACATCCAGACCAGCTGGGTCAAACTGGGCACGGAGGGCGCGGCGGAGATGCTCCGCTCCGGGGCCAACGACCTCGGCGGCACGCTGATGGAGGAGACGATCTCGCGGATGGCGGGTTCGTCGTACGGCTCCTACAAGTCGGTACGCGACCTCGTGGCCGTCGCCGACGCGGCGGGGCGTCCGGCGAAGCCGCGCACCACCCTGTACGGCGAGGTGCCGGAGGAGCGGCAGCGGGCGGCGGCGGCCTCGGACGGGCATCTGCCGGAGCTGCTGCCGGTGCTGGACTGAGGAAGAGCGTGCCGCGGGGGTCGGTACGATGATCCGACCCCCGCTGGAGGGGTTCCGTAGCTTTCCGTAGCCGAGGAGATGCGTGCCCGTGCCTGCTCCCAAGGTCTGGGTGACCGGTCTGACGGTGGGAGCGATAGCCGCCGTCACCGTCCTCGCCGTGCAGGCCGACAAGGGGCCGCACCCGACGGCCACGGGCGCCCGCCCGAGCGCGTCGGCGTCGCCGGGCGTGAGCCCCGCCCCGTCGAAGTCCGCCGAGCCCGCCGCGGTGCCGGACGCCTCGGGCACGGGACGCCGGATCGTCTACGCCCTCGGCCAGAAGCGGGTCTGGCTGGTCGACGCGAGCGAGGCGACCCGCCGTACCTTCGCCGTCTGGCCGGGCACGGTGAGCCCGGACGCCGGCACCTACGCGGTGTCGTCGCGCACCATGGCCACCACCGGCTCGGACGGCGTGCAGATCGAGAACATCATCTACTTCGCCGCCAAGTCCGGCATCTCCATCGCCTTCTCCAACGCCGTGGACGGCTCCTCGCCCCCGCCCGCCGCGGGCAAGCAGACCGGCGGGGTCCGGATGCGCGCGGCCGACGGGGCGGCGCTGTGGACGTTCGGGGAGACGGGTACGTCGGTGGTCGTGGTCAAGTAGGACCCGTATCAGCAGGCCACTGCATCTTTCGATGTAGGCCGGGTTCGACTTCGCTCATGACGATTGCGTCCGATACGGCCGTGACGATGAACGCATGACGCACACGGACGCGCGAGTGACACGGACACCGCAGGCCGCCCCCACCGGACGACGGCTGCCCCTCCTCGACGTACTGCGCGGGGCGGCCATCCTGGGCACGCTCATGACGAACGTATGGATCTTCACCGGGCCGGGCGCGGAGTGGGGCGCCCTGGAGGCCGGGACGGACACGGGAGCCGTCGAAGCCGTCTTCAGCGTGCTGGCGAACGGCAAGTTCCTGTCGCTGCTGACGATCCTGTTCGGCGTCGGACTGGCCATCCAGTACGCCTCGGCGGAGCGGCGCGGGCAGCCGTGGCCGGGGCGCTACCGGTGGCGGGCGCTGTTCCTGTTCGGCGAGGGCACGGTGCACTTCGTGCTGGTCTTCGCCTGGGACGTACTGATGGGATACGCCGTCACCGCACTGCTGGTCGCCTGGCTGCTGACCCGCTCGGAACGGGCCCAGCGACGGGTGATGTGGTGGGCGGCGGGCATCCACCTGACGCTGATGGGTCTGCTGACGGCGGCCCTGGCCATGACCGACAGCGATGACAGTGGCGCTGTCTCCGGGGAGGTCGTCGACCTGTACGCCCACGGCACCTACCTGGACCAGGTCACCTTCCGCCTGGAGAACGCGATCGCGCTCCGCATGGAACCGGTCCTGACCTTCTTCCTTCTCCTCTTCCTCTTCCTCCTGGGCGTACGGCTGTTCCGGGCCGGGGCATTCGGCGCGGACGAGACAGGACGCCGGCTGCGCTCCCGCCTGCTGGCGTGGGGGCTGGGCCTGGGCCTGCCGCTCAACATCGCGGCGACCCTGGCGGGCCAGGACCTCTTCCTCCTGGCCCGCTACGGCACCGCCCCGCTGCTGGCCGTCGGGTACATCGGGCTGATCGGCGCGATGGTGGACCGGGTACGGCGGCCGGGCCCGCTGATGACGGGCCTGTCGTCGGTCGGCCGTACGGCCCTGTCCGGCTACGTCCTGCAGAACGTGCTGTGCGTGCTCGTCTCGTACGGCATCGGCCTGGGCCTGGCGGAACGACTCGGCGACACCGGGCCCTGGTGGGTGGTCGGCCTGTGGGTCACGGTCTGCGCGATCCTCATGGCGGGCTCCACCCTCTGGCTGCGGCGCTTCTCGGCAGGGCCCCTGGAGTCGATCCAGAAATGGGCCCTGCGCCACTGAAGCGGTGTCAGCTCTCCTTCGGCGGCAGGTGGTTGACGATCAGCACGACGCCGCTGAACAGGAACACCCGGGTCGCGGCGTCCAGTCCGTTCCAGTCCCCCGACTGCCACATGGAGAACCATTCACCGCCGATGGCGATGAACCCGGCGCCGAACAGGAGCATCAGCATCAGCAGGCCGTAGGTGGAGAAGCGGCGGGCACGGACGTCGTCGCGCCGGGCCCACAGCCAGGTCCCGTATATCAGCACCAGCGCGGCGACGGTCTCCCAGACGATGATCGCGACGTACGCGGCGTCCTGAAGTCCCTTGCTGGTGACGGCTCTCCACATCAGGTCGTCGTCCTTGAACGTGGTGTCCATCGCCAGGACGTGCTGCACGAACTGCTGGTTGGTGCCGAAGTCGGTGATGTTGCCGAAGGCGACGAGGGCGATGTAGAGGGCCGCGGTGCCGGTGAGGAGGGCGGCGGCGAGGTGGAGTGCGGTGCGTGGGGGTGTCGTAGGCATGATGGTCATCTTCCCTGTGCGGCCCCTGTGTTCGGAACTCGTTGGGCCGGTTCCGTCGGGAGTTGGCGCAACACGGTGGGCGTCGGGCTCGCCGTCGGCAGGTCCGCTTCCGGGCGGTGCGCGCCGGTCAGGTCCGCTCCGTCCAGCTTCACGTCGGTCAGGTCCGCCTCCCGCAGGTCCGTCTTGTGCAGACGGGCATCGGAGAGGTCCGCGCCCGCCAGGTCGGCCGATTTCAGCCGGGCGGAGTCGAGGAACGCGTGGGAGAGGTTCGCCTCGGTCAGAACGGCGTCGTCGAGGACGGCCCTGCCCAGGTTCGCCCCGGCCAGGTCGGCACGGGTCAGGACCGTCCCCCGGAGCGAGGCGCCCCGCAGGTCCGCTCCGGACAGGTGGGTGTCCTCCAGGTTGCCCTGGGAGAGGACAGCGCCGGCGAGGTTCGCCCGGCTCAGGTCGGCCCCGTGCAGATCGACTCCGGCCAGCTGGACGCCTCTGAGGTCGATGGGGCGGTCACCGTCGTGGGCGGGGTCGCGCTGGCCGAGCACCGACAGGGCCGCCTGGATGTCCGGAGCCTTCTCGGTCTTGGAGGGGTTCTTGGACGTGTTCTTGGCGGGCTTCTCGGTGGCATGGGTGCGGATGTACTCGGACAGCGCGTAGATCACGGCCGGCTGCTGCCGCGGAGAGTCCTCCATGATGCCTTGCAGGGAGAAGATCGCACCTCGGCGGATGTTGGCGGAGCCGTCGTCCAGGCGTTCCATGGCCTTGTCGTACCGGTCGGCGATCTGCCCCTGCTCGGAGATGGTCAGCTCCTCGGACACCTGCGACACGGACACCCAGGTGAAGGCGAGAGTGGCGAGCGCGGCGACCCCGGGGAGCATCATCGCGACGAAGACGGCCCGCTGCCCCCGGCCCCCGCCCTCCGCGGGCGCGTCGGCCGTTCCCGACCCGGCACGCGTGGTGTTCCGCTCCGGCGCCCCGCGGCGGTGTCCCGGGCGGCGGGCTCCCAGTGGAGCCGCAGGGCGTTGCCCGGCCTGCCGGCCCGGCTGCGCCGCCCGGCGCTCCGCGATCCTCCGAAGCTGTCGGCTCCGTGCCCCCGCCCGCGGTATGCCTCTGGTCATGGCTGCCATTGGATCCGACAGCGGCCCCTGGGAGAACGGGAGTTGGCACGTTTCACAGGACCCCCACTTCCGGACGTTGCACCAGAATGAGGGGGTACCGGTCGGCGGAGGCGAGGGAGACGTGGGATGGCGCAGTCGCGGCCGTCGATGCAGGAGTTGATCAGGCTCCGCAGGCGGGCCGGGTTCGTGGGGCGGAGCACCGAGCGGGCGGCGTTCCGAGAGAACCTCGATCTACGGCCGGAGGACGAGCGGCATCGCTTCCTCTTCCATGTGCACGGCGACGCGGGCGTCGGAAAGACCTTTCTGGTACGGGAGTTGGAGCAGATCGCCCGCGAGAGGGGAGCGTTGACGGCGTACGTCGACGAGAGCGTCGGCAGCGTACCGGAGGCCATGGCGGCGATCAGCCGGCAGTTCGCCGCTCAGGGTTTCAGGTTCAAGGACCTCGATCGGCAGCTCGCCGCCCATCGGGAACGACGCCACGAGGCGGAGGCCGCCTTCGCCTCACTGGGGCCCGAGCCGGAAGGGCCGTCGACAGGCAGTACGGCGGTGATACGGGCCGGGTTGGTGGGGCTGGGGATGGTGCCGGGCGTCGGAGCCTTCGCCGGAGCACTCGACGCGGCCCAACTCGCCGAGGGCGCCGACCGGTTGCGCGCGGGACTCAGCGCACGCCTGCGGAACCAGGACGACGTGCAGCTCGTCCTGGCACCGGAGCGGGTCCTCACACCCGTGCTGCTCACCGAGCTGTCCGACGCGGCGTCCGAGGTGCCGTGGATCGTCCTGTTCTTCGACACCTACGAACGCACCGGCCCGCTGCTGGACGGCTGGCTGCACGAGGTGATGACCACGGACCGGTACGGCACCCTCCCGGCCACGGTCGTCGTGGTCACCGCGGGGCAGCACCCCTTCGACGCCGCCCGCTGGGGTGGTTTCGCCGACTTCATGACCGATGTGGCGCTCGGCCCGTTCACCGAGTCCGAGGCGCGCGGACTGCTGGCGGACAAGGGCGTCGCGGCCGAGCCGGTCGTCGAGGAGGTGCTCCGGCTCACCGGCGGACTGCCGGTGCTCGTGTCGACCCTGGCCGAGCAACGCCCGACCGGCCCGGACGACATAGGCGACCCCAGCGCCACGGCCGTCGAACGCTTCCTGAGGTGGGAGCAGGATCCCGTACGCCGCGCGGTCGCCCTGGCCTGCGCGCTACCCCGGCGGCTGGACATGGATGTGTTCAGGGGGGCGGTGGACTGCCCCGAGACGGAAGCCGACGAGCTGTTCGGCTGGCTGCGCGGGCTTGCCTTCGTGGACGACCGCGGCGACCGCCTCCGGTACCACGAGCTGGTCCGCGAACAGATGCTCCGGTTGCAGCGCAACCGCTCCCGGCGCGGCTGGACCGAGCGGCACGAGAGGCTCGCGGACGCCTTCCGGGCCTGGCGCGAGGACTCCACGCGGGACCTGCGGTCCTTCCTCGCCGAATGGGACGACGAGCAGTGGCGGGAGCTGCGGCTGGAGGAGACGTACCACTCGCTCTGCGCCCGCCCGCAGGAAGCGCTGGCCGGGGCGCTGCGGGATCTGGTCGGGGTCAGCGGCATGGACAAGGCGGCCGGCCACCACTGGGCACGGATGCTGGAGGACGCGGGCGACGCCACGGACAGCCCGACCCTGCGCGACTGGGGCCGCCGGCTGCGCGAAGCCCTCGCCGACGACACGTCCGGAGTGGTCAGGGCGATGGACCTGCTGCTGTCCCGACCCGGTCTGGACAGGGCAGGCCGGGCACTGGCGCACACGGTGCGTGGTCGGCGGGTGAGCAGGAACGGGGAGCACGGGCGGGCATGGGACGACTACGACCGGGCGATCGAACTCGATCCCGATCTCTTCGTCGGCTACGCCGGCCGGGGTATCGCCCACCGCGCCCTGGGCGACATGGCGGCGGCCCTGGCCGACTTCGACCGTGCCCTTCAACTGTTCCCCGACGACGAGGAGATCGAAGAACTCATCGCGGAGCGCGCGGAGACCTATCGGCAGGCGGGACGATTCGAGGAGGCCATCGCCGACTACGACCGGGCCATCGACCTCGATCCGGCCAGCTCGTACTTTCTGGCGTCCAGAGGCGTGTGCCGGCACGCCCTTCAGCAGTACGACCAGGCCCTCGCCGACTTCGACCGCGCGCTGAGCCTCGACGAGGACTACGTGTGGGCTCTCGTCCGCAGGGCTCGTCTGCGCCGGGTCAGGGAGGAGTGGGACCAGGCGTTCACCGACCTGGACCGGGCGGTCGAACTCGCGCCCGACTCGGCCTGGGTCGCCTCGGAGCGCGGCGACGCGTACCGGCTCGCGGGCAGGTCCGAGGAGGCGGTCACCGAGCTCGGCCGGGCCGTCGCTCTCAGCCCCGACTACGGCTCGGCGCTGGCCAGTCGTGGAGCGGCTCTCCACCAACTGGGCCGTGACGAGGAGGCCCTGGCCGACCTCGACCGAGCGATCGGGATCGACGCCGACTATGTCTGGGCGCTGGCGAGCCGAGCCCGGGTGCGCAAGGCGTTGGACGACGAGGCGGGCATGTTCGAGGATCTGCACCGGGCTCTTGAGGCAGGGCCGCAGTCCGCCGACTGGATCTCCGCCGAACTGGGCCTCGCCTATTGGAGTGCAGGCCGTGATGAGGAGGCGATCGTCGCCTTCCGACGTGGACTCGAACGGGATCCCGAGTACGCCGAAGTGCTGGCCATGCTGGGAGTCATCTACCGCGTTCGCGGGGCCTATACGGAGGCTCGGCACTATCTGGACCGCGCTGTGGCGGCGAGCCCGGACAACGGCTGGGCGTACCAACAGCGCGCACGCGTCTGCCTCGCGACCGGAAGACACGAGCAGGCGTTGGCCGACCTGGACCGGTGCCGTGCCCTGGACATGGACGCGGACTGGGCGTGGGGTGAGAGCGTCGCGCTGCTGATGCGCTGTGGCCACGTGGATGAGGCGCTGGCCCGGCTGTCCGCGCCGGACCGGCGGTCCACGTCCGACGACGACCTGGACGCACTGCGGGCCGAGGTCTGCCGGCACACCGGGCGGTGGGCGGAAGCACGCATGCTCGCCGAGCGGATCGGCACGGCGGACCCCTACTCCGGCACCTTTCACATGGCGCTGACCGTGGGCAGGACCCAAGGCCTGAGGGCTGCCGCACCCCTGTGGCGGGACCTCGCGCGTTGGCTGCCCGAGTCCGGATGGGACGAGACGTCCCTCGCGATGGAGCGCTGCATCCATGCCGCGGCATCCGGTGACTGGCCCGGCGCCGACCGGGCACTGTCCGAGGCCCTCGCCGCGGACCCCGACTGGGACGACCTGGCCGACCTCGTCGACACACTCACCGAACTGCTCCACAGCCCCGACGCCGACCGAGCCCGCCTGACGCCCCGCGTGACAGCGGCCGCGGCGGCCCGGGACGCCGTCCGGGCGCGCTATGCGGAGTGACCCGCCCGGCTACGTGAGCCGGGACGAATCGTGGACCGGGGGAGCAGGAGCCGCGATGTCACTTGGTACGGCTGATACCTGACCACTCCTGACCACTTTGGCCGCATCCGGTCACACCTCGCATACCGATCCGCCCCCTGAACCGACCGTCCCCGTTCGATTACAGTGACGAACGGTCGGGCGAAAGACGCTGTCACGGGGAGGTCTGGATGGGTGCGACGCTGGGCGCCGTCTGGGGCCGTACCGAACAGCAGGACTTCCGCAGCAGGGTGCGCGGCACCCTGCTCGGCGTGGCCGTCGGGGACGCCCTCGGCGCTCCGGTCGACGGGCTCGGGCTGGAGGAGATCCAGGAGCAGTACGGCGCGGAGGGCCTCGTCGACCTGGGGTTCGGGCACGGCCGGCGCGGTGCCGTGAGCCATCTCACGCAGCTGTCCCTCTTCTCCGTGGACGGGCTGATAAGAGCCCAGGTCAGACGGGACACCGGCGCCTGGCACCCGCCCACCGATCTGCACCGGGCGTATCTGCGCTGGGCCGCCACCCAGCGGGACTGGGGGCCCGACGAGCGCCGCAAGGACGACGGGTGGCTGGCGCGCGAGGAGTGGCTGTACGCCCGCCGCGACCCGACCCGCGCGCTTCTGATCGGCCTCGGCGACGAGACCATGGGGACACTGGAGTCGCCCAAGAACGCGGCCGAGCTCGGGCCCGAGGCCGTCGCCCGTTCCGCGCCCTTCGGGCTGCTCGTCGGCTGGGAGCCGCAGCTCGTCGTGCAGCTCGCCGTGGAGTGCGCGACGCAGACCCACGGCCACCCGATCGCCTACCTGTCGGCGGGCGCGTACGCCGTCATCGTGCACGGGCTGGCCTGCGGGGAGAGCCTTGACGGGGCCGTCCAGCGGGCCCTCGCGCTGCTCGCACCCCGGCCCGGGAACGAGCCCGTGTCGGACGCGTTGCAGCACGCCCTGGGCGCCGTACGGCAGGGCATGCCCACCCCGGCGCGGGTCGAGGAACTCGCGGCCGACGGCTCGGCGGACGGGCTGCTAGCGGCCGCCGTGTACTGCGCCCTGGTCGGCGAGGACGTCCGCCACGGACTGTGCCTCGCCGTGAACCACGACGGTCCCTCCGCCGCCGCGGCCGCCCTCACCGGGGGCCTGCTCGGCGCCCTGCACGGCGAGACGGCCCTGCCCCCGGACTGGCTGGCCGAACTGGAGGGCCGCCCCACGATCCTGGAACTCGCCGACGACTTCGCCATGGAGATGACGCAGGGGCCGGCCCTGCACGGCCCGGCGGGTGCCTCACCGGCGTGGCTGGCGCGCTATCCGCGGGGATGAGCCCCGTGCCGGGACGCGCCGCGTCCCGGCCCCCGTGACGGATGTCTCGGGCGCCGGGCCCAGCCCCGCCTCCTTCAGACCCTCAGTCCTTCGCGCCCGTACGCACGGTGTCCTCCACCGGCCCCGCCGGCACCGCGGCCGCCGCGGCCCCGTCGTCGTCGGTGTTGATCTTCTCGACGATCGCGAGCCGCTCCGGGGTGTCCTCCGGCTTCACGAAGCCGATGAGGATGTACAGGACCAGCGACACCGCCAGCGGGATGGAGACCTGGTACTGGAGCGGCACTCCGCCCTCGATCTGCCAGCTGATCGGGTAGTTGACCAGCCAGAAGGCCAGCAGGCCCATCGACCAGCTGGTGAGCGCGGCCGTGGGGCCGGAGCGGCGGAACGGCCGCAGCAGGCCCAGCATCATCGGGATCGCCATCGGGCCCATCAGACCGGCGACCCACCTGATCACGACGGTGATGATGTCCTTGAAGGTGGGGGAGTTGACCTGGGTCGCCGCCGCCATGGACAGACCGAGGAAGACGACGGTCGTGATCCGGGCGACCCGCAGACCCTGCCCCTCGCTCCAGGTCCGCGCGCGGCGCCAGATCACCGGCGCGCAGTCCCGGGTGAAGACGGCGGCGATGGCGTTGGCGTCGGACGAGCACATGGCCATGGTGTGCGAGAAGAACCCGACGATGACGAGGCCCAGCAGGCCGTGCGGCAGCAGCTGTTCGGTCATCAGGCCGTACGAGTCCGAGCCGTCCGTCTTCTGCGACTCGACCAGCAGCGGCGACATCCACATGGGGAAGAAGAGCACCACCGGCCAGACCAGCCACAGGATCGCCGACAGCCGCGCCGAGCGCTCGGCCTCGCGCGGGGTGGCCGTGGCCATGTACCGCTGGGCCTGGTTGAGCATGCCGCCGTTGTACTCGAAGAGCTTGATGAAGAGGAACGCGAGCAGGAAGACGGTGCCGTACGGCCCGACCAGCGGCTCACCGTGGCCCTGGAGCTCCGGCCGGTCCCAGGCGTCCAGGAAGCCGATGCCCTTGTCGTTCAGCTTCATGATGACCGCGACGAACATCGCGACGCCGGCCAGCAACTGGATGACGAACTGGCCGAGTTCGGTCAGCGCGTCCGCCCACAGCCCGCCGATGGTGCAGTAGACGGCGGTGATGCCACCGGTGATGAGGATGCCCTGGTTCAGCGACACCCCGGTGAACACGGACAGCAGCGTCGCGATGGCCGCCCACTTCGCGCCCACGTCCACGATCTTCAGCAGCATGCCGGACCAGGCCAGCGCCTGCTGGGTCTTCAGGTCGTAGCGGTTCTTCAGGTACTCCAGCGGAGAGGCCACGTGCAGCCGTGAGCGCAGCCGGTTGATACGGGGCGCGAACAGCTTCGAGCCGATGGCGATACCGAGGGCGATAGGGAAGGACCACGTCACGAAGGACGTCACGCCGTAGGTGTAGGCGATGCCCGCGTAGCCGGTGAACATCACCGCGCTGTATCCGGACATGTGATGCGAGATCCCGGACAGCCACCACGGCATCTTGCCGCCCGCGGTGAAGAAGTCGCTGACGTTGTCCACCCGTTTGTGGGACCAGACGCCGATCGCCACCATCACGCCGAAGTAGCCGATGAGCACGGCCCAGTCGAGACCGTTCATGTGCGCCCTCCCAGGGTTCAGCCCGGCGCTCATCGTGGGCGCTGTCGCGTGAACACGACAAGTGAGCGTAAGGTCAAGGGAGGGTAAAAGTGTTCGTCATGAGGTCCTGGGTTCACCCATGTGAACTCATCGCATCAGCTCCCCTGCGTTGACCAGCAACGACTGTCCCGTGAGAGAGCGTGCCCTGTCCGACGTCAGGAACGCCACCGCGTCCGCGACATCCCCGTCCGAGGCGAGATCGGGCAGCGCCATCCGCCCGGTCAGCCGTTTCAGCACGTCCGCCTCGGGCACGCCCTCCGTCTGCGCGGTGAACCGGACGTACGCCTGCACCGGAGGCCCCCACATCCAGCCCGGCAGCACGGTGTTGACGCGGATCCGGTACGGGCCGAGCTCCCGGGCCAGCGAGTACATCGCGCTCGTCAGCGCCCCCTTCGACGCCGCGTACGCCGCCTGCCGCACCTGCGAAGGGGCGGCGACCGAGGACTGGGTCCCGATGAACACGACCGAGCCCCCGCGCTCCTTGAGGGCCGGCAGGCAGGCCCGCGTCATGCGCAGCGACCCCAACAGGTTCACGTCGATCACCGACTGCCAGGTGGTGAAGTCCGCGTCCTGAAGGCCGCCGAAGTAGCTGTCCCAGGCGGCCACGTGGACGACGGCGTCGATCCGCCCGAACCGCTCCCGCGCGAGTGCCGCCAGCGCCTCGCACCGCGTCTCGTCGGTGATGTCGGTCGCCCGGTACGCCGTGTGCGCCCCGTCCGGATCGATCTCGGCCGCGCTCTTGGCGAGGTTGGCCTCCGTGCGCGCTCCGAGGACCGCGTTCCCGCCGTCGCGCACCACCGTGGCGGCGACCTGGTGACCGAGCCCGGCGCCCACTCCCGACACGACGACGGTCCTGCCCGTGAGTAGTGACATTCCGCTGCCTCCCGACTCTGGACGCAATATCTGACGGCCCGTCAGAGTATGGGTGACCGCAGGAAAGGGGAACCGCATGAGCGAGGACACCCGCAGCGAGACGTACGCCGAACTGGCCGCCGTCGGCCCGTACGGGGTCCACCCGGGCCACGCCCTGATCACCATGGTCGAACCCCACCCGGGCCACGAGTACGCCTACAACCGCTGGTACGAGGACGACCACTACTACGCCGGCGCGATGGCCATGCCCTGGATGTACACCGGCCGCCGCTGGGTGGCCACCAGGGACCTCCAGCTCCTGCGCCACCCGGAGAAGTCGGCGATCGCCCAGCCGGTCACCGCCGGCTGCTACCTCTCCACGTACTGGATCACCGCCGGCCGCTACGCCGACCACATGCGCTGGACCGTCGCCATCAACAAGCGGCTCAACCGCGACGCCCGCGTCTACCAGGACCGTACCCACGTCTTCACGGCGTTCCAGGACCACGAGGCCACGGTGTACCGCGACGGCGCGGCCGGCCCCCGCGACTTCCACGCCCTGGACCACCCCTACGCGGGCCTGGTGGTGCAGGTCATCGACGCGGACTCGGCGGAGCGGCGCGCCGAACTGCTGGAGTGGCTGCGCGTCCGCCACCTCCCGAAGCGGCTGGCAGGCTCTCCGACGGCCATGGTGACGGTCTTCCGCCCCACGCCGCTCCCGCTCGACCGCATGTCGTACGTCAAGCAGGTCGAGGGCGTGGACACCCGCCTGACGCTGCTGTGGTTCGTGGAGGCGGACCCGAGGGAGTGCTGGGACGACCACTTCACGGGTCTGGACACGGCGGTCGACGAGTCGGGGCTGGGGAGGGTGGAGCTGCTGGCGCCGTTCATCCCGACCGTTCCGGGAACGGACAGGTACGTGGACCGGCTGCGCTGACGGTCACCGCGCGGCGGCGGTCAGCGCAGCTCCTCCGGGCAGGGCGTCCCGCGCGGCACCCCGTAGGGCGCCGCCAGCCGGTACGTACCGGCCTTCGGGGCCAGCAGCATCGTCCACCGGTCGCCGAAGGCGTCCTCCTCCGTCTCCACCAGACAGCCGTTGACGTTGTCGTACGACTTCGGCTCGTCGTCGGGACGGCTCTTGGACGCCTCCGTCTCCTGCGGCGGGTCGAGCTTCTTGCCCTCGGCGTCGACGATGCTCAGCCACGGCGAGTAGGGGATGCGGATCAGGACGTGACCCGGCTTGCTCACCCGCATCGTCATCTCGCCCTGCTCGGCCCGCTCCACGACCGCGTTCGGCTCGGCGAGCGAGGCCGGGGTGACCACCTTGAACAGCTGCCAGTTGGCGTCGCCCCACACCTGCCGCAGGTACGGCATACCGCGCTGGAGCAGCTCCCGCTCCCGCTCGGCGCCCGTGGGGTCCGGCTCGTCCTTGGGCAGGACCACGAAGTGCACGGCCCAGCGCTTGAGCCACTCGTGATAGTTCGCGGAGTTGAGGGTGTCGTCGTAGAAGAGCGGGTTGCGCTCCATGTCGGCCTGGCGGTTCCAGCCGCGGGCCAGGTTGAAGTACGGCGCGAGCGCGGAGGCCTCGCGGTGGGAGCGGGCGGGTACGACCTCCACCCGGCCCTTCTCGGCGCCGACCTCCTGGAGCTCGTTCACCAGCGGCGCCAGTTCCCGCGCCCAGGAGGCCTCCGGGGCGGCGTGGATGATGTCGTCGACCGTCTTGTAGCCGATCCACCCGACGAAGGTGACCAGCGCCAGCACACCCGCGTACCACTGGCGCGAGCGCGGCACCGTGTACGGCAGCACCGCCACCAGCGCCACCCCGGCGAACAGCATCGCCAGCCGGGTGATGTTCGAGCCGATCTGCGAGCTGACCACCCACACGAGGATGACCGCGAGGCCGTAGACCGCCGACACCAGCCGGACCGTCTTCCACTCCTTGGGGGCGATCACGAACGTCACGACCGCCAGCAGCAGCGGAAGAAGCACCGAACCGATCACCATCGGCTGGGTGCCGGAGAACGGGAACAGCCACGCGGACACGGCCACGACGGCGGTCGGCGCCAGGCCCAGCGCCCATGCGCCCGGCCGCCGCTTCTGAAGGAACAGCGCGACCGCCACGAAGCCCACGAACAGGCCGGCCACCGGCGACGACATGGTGGCGAGCGCGGCCAGCGGGGCCGCGCACAGCGCCTTCGCCCACCGCTTGTAGCGCCACCGGTGCGGCCAGCAGAACACGACGGCGACCGCGCCGAGCGCGAACAGCGTGCCCAGCGCGAAGGTCACCCGCCCGGAGATCGCGTTGGCGATCAGCCCGAAGACCCCGGCGAGCGACGCCCACAGGGGGTTGCGCACCGAGCGGCTGCGCAGCAGCACCAGCGTCAGCAGGCCCGCGGAGATCGTCCCCGCGATCATCATCGTCGTACGGACCCCGAGGACCGACATCAGATACGGCGACACCACGCTGTACGACACCGGGTGCATCCCGCCGTACCAGGCCAGGTTGTACGCCGAGTCCGGATGCCGGCCCACGAACTCGGCCCAGGCGTCCTGGGCCGCGAGGTCGCCGCCGCTGCTCGCGAACGTGAAGAACCAGATGACGTGGAGGAGCCCGGCCAGGGTCGTGATCGACAGCACCGGGTGACGCAGCAGACGCTCCCGCAGGGCATGGACGGCGGCGGTCAGACGCGACGGCGGTCTGTCCTCGGTACGGCGTGGGCCGTCTCCCTGGCGTGGCGCGGGTACGCGTATTCGCGGGCCGGCTCCCCGTCCCGGATCGGCGTCGTCGGCGCGTGTCGGCTCCGCAGTGGCCACGTGTGAGGCACTCCCCGTGCTGTCTTCTGTTCTGGCCGCGTCCCGGATCCCGCGTGTTGTCGGCCCTGTCCCTGAAGCTTCTCCGGCCGCGCCTCGTGAGCGACGACCTGCCCGTTTCGTGACGCTAGCACGCAGCCCGCCGACGAGGCCTGTCGGCGGGCTGCGGTGCCGCGCTGCTTCGCCCTCGCCGGTCAGCCGAGGCGGGTCAGCTTGTCCGTGAAGCCCGGTTCGGCGAGATCGCTCTGCAGGGCGACCGGGATCTTGACCGCGCCGCTGCTTCCGTCACCCACGGTGAGCGTGCCCACCTTGGTGCCGGCCTTCGCCGTGTGCGGCACCTCGTCGGGGGCGAAGGTCAGCCTCACCTTCAGCCCGGACCAGCCGACGGCCTTGACGTCCTTCGTGGCGACGACCGGCGTACGGCCGCCGAGACCGTCGTCGACGTACCCGACGACGTCGCCCTTCTTCAGGATCGTCGCCGACTCCAGCGCGCCCTGAGCGGCGCGGATGAGCTGGTCGCCGCCGTCCAGCGCGGCGCTGAGGATGGTGTTCTCCGGGCCGCCGGCGGGCTGGCGGACGACCGCTCCGATGATGGTGCGGGTCTCGCCGCCGATCTCCTTCTTCGCCGCGAACACGAGGTTGCCGAGGGCGGAGGTGGTGGTGCCGGTCTTGATGCCGACGACGTTGTTCTTGCCGACCAGCTGGTTCCAGTTGGAGTGGTTGACGCCCTTGTAGTCGTCGTACGACATCATCGTGGCGACCTCGCGGAAGGCGGGCTCCTTCATCGCCGCCTTGGCCAGCTTCACCTGGTCCACGGCCGTGCTCACGGTGGTGTCGTTCAGGCCGGAGGGGTCGGTGTACGTCGTGTTCGTCATGCCGAGGTCCTCGGCGGTGGCGTTCATCTTCGCCACGAACGCCTTCTCGGAACCCGCGTCCCAGCGGGCGAGGAGGCGGGCGACGTTGTTCGCGGATGCGATCAGGATGCTTTCCAGGGCCTCGCGCTGGGAGATCTTGTCGCCCTTGGTCACGTTGACCGTCGACTCCTGGCCCGCGTTGGACTGATCCTCGGCGGCCTGGTCGATCCGGATGTCCGGGCCCTCGGCGCCGCTCGCGAGCTCGTGCTCGCGCAGGATGAGGTACGCGGTCATGACCTTGGCGACGCTGGCGATCGGCACGGGCTTCTGGTCGCCCGAGGAGCCGAAGGTGCCGATGCCGTCGACGTCGAGCGCGGCCTGGCCCTGCGCGGGCCACGGGATGTCGATCTTGCTGCCGTCGAAGGTGTAGCTGTCCTCGGCGGTGAGGTCGAGAGTGGGGGCCGGGAGCGGGCGCATGCTCTGTACGACCGCGAAGACGATCACGAGCAGCAGCACCAGCGGGGTCCAGATCTTGACCCGTCGGATGGCCGTGCGGACGGGGGTGTCCGGCGGCGGGGGCGTGTTGGTCAGCTCGGCGAGCAGGTCGAGCGGTGGCCGGGGCGGGAGCGGCTGCTGGGTGGTGCGCTCGGGGCCGACCTGGGGGACGGCGGCGGTGACATCGGGGGTGGGGGCGGGGGCCGACCTCGGGGCCGGGGCCGGGGCCTTGGGGGTGTCCGGCTTGATGTCGGGCTTGAGCGCGACGAACTTGCTGGTGCGCTCGGCAGGGGTTTCGGCGTCGGGCCTGGGGGCCTTCAGCATGGTGGTGGGCTGGTCGACGGCGGGCTTGGCGGGGCGTACGGCCTTGAAGACGGCGGTCGGCTGATCGACGGCCTTGGCCTCGGCTTCGCCTTCGCCTTCGGCCTTGGTGTTCCCACCCGCACCACCCGTGCGGCTCTCGTCGTCGGGTGCGGGTGGCCCCTGCGGGGCGTCCTCGCCGTCGGCGGGTGCCGGTGTGCCGTCCGGGCCGTCCTCCCCGGCCTCGTCCGCGACGGGCTCGGCGGAGTCCGCATCCTCGACGTCCGCCGCGTCTTCGCCGCGCGCGTCGGTGTCCTGGGCGGCCTCGTCCGCGCCCTCGGCGTCCCCGGAGGCCACCCAAGCCGCCACAGCCGCCCTCAGCCGATCGTCACTCTTGCCCCCGGCGCCCTGCGAGCCGTCCGACTCCGCACCCTCGGCGTCCTGCGTGCTCGCGTCCTCAGCAGCCTCGTCGTCCTCAGCCACCGCGCCCTCGGCGTCCGAGTTCGCGCTCCCGGCGTCGTCGCCCTCGGCGTCAGCGCCCTCCGCGGTCGCGTCCTCGGGGGCCTGGGCCTTGTCGACCTCGGAGTCTGAGCTCGCGTCCTGGACCTCAGCGCTCTTCGCGCCTGTGCCCGCAGCTGCCTCGGCGTCGTCGCCCTCGGCCTTCGCGTCCTCGACGTCTGAGCTCGCGCTCCCGGCGTCGTCGGCCGCGGCGCCAGCGCCCTCTGCGCTCGCACCCTCTGCGCTCGCGTCCTCGGGGGCCTCGGCCTCGTCGCCCTCGGCCTTCACGTCCTCGGCGTCCCCGGCAACCCCCGCCTCGGCGTTCCCGGCACCCGGCGCCTCGGCGTCCCCGGCAGCGCCTTCCCCGGCGTCCCCGGTCTTCCCCGTCTTCGCCCTCACCGCGTCCAGTTCCTGCCGCGACAGCACCCTCGTCGCCGTATCCACGCCACCCCGCGGCGCGGCATCGCGGGCCACCGCCAGGCGCGGGTCGGGGCGCTCGGCCGCGTCCGCTCGGGTGGGGCCGTCAGGGTCGGGCCGGGATTCGGGAACCGGGACCGCGCTCCCCGACGTCGGTTCTGCCGACGACTCGCGCTGCTTCGACCTGTCGGGGGACTCGCCCGCCACCGATGCCTCCTCCATGTGCCGCACGCCCTGCGCGCGTCTGCCGAACCGTGAGCCGTTGCCCGGACACGGTGCCCGTACGACCCCCGTGCCGCTGTCCGAACATGTACCAGTGTCCTGTGCGCGGCCCTCATCTGACGCGGTAGACGAGAACGACATACCTACCGGTTCCCTTACGAACCGGTCACGCACCCTCGACAGATGAATGTGAGAGGGGTCACCCTGTCTTTCATCCACGCGGGGAGGCATGGATGGGCAGGAGCCGCAGAACCATTCCGGAGGAGCTTCTACTGCTGGCGTTGGACCCGACCACGGGTACCACCGCACAGCCGCAGTCGCTCGACCTTGGTCTGGCCGGAGCACAGCTAGTGGAGCTGGCGCTGGCCGGACGGATAGCCCCAGACGGGGATCGTATCGCCGTGGTGGCACCACGGCCGACTGGAGATCCGACACTGGACTGCGCGTTGGAGTTGCTGCGAAGGCGTGGCGCTCCCGTGCGTGCCGTCCACTGGATCGGCGGGCCCCGGCTGGGGCTGCGCCAGACCTACCTCTCGCATCTGGAACGGTGCGGCATGGTGCATGCCGTGGCGGGTCAGATGTGCGGGGTGTTGCCGACGACTCGTTACCAGGCGACGGACAACGCCATCAGCCGGGAGATCAGGGCCCGGCTGGATTCAGCGATCCGTACCGGCGTACCGCCGGACCCGCGGACCGCGGCGCTCGCCGCCCTGGCACACGCGGTCGGCCTCGGCAAGCACCTGTATCCGGGGAACGAGGGGCGGTCCTCTCGCTCCCGGTTGCGGGATCTGATCAGGCACGACCCCATGGGCGGTCTCGTCGCGCACGCCGTGATGGACGTCCAGAACGGCGCGGCGGCCCAGCCGCGTCGCAGCCCGGCCCCGGCCGGCCGGCAGGCCGCCCCCGGAGGCAGGGCCGCAGCGGAACCCGCCCGCGGTGTTCCGGTGCAGCCGCGCCGCGGATCCATGGCGCGTGTCGTGGCCCACTGAGCCGCAGTTCCACGACCCGCACCACCGGGCGAATCTGCTGGACCCGCACCACCCGCACCGCACGTACCACTCGCACGCACCACATGCTCCATACGCACGCCACGCGCAGCGCCGCACCGCAGTCCCCACGACCGGTTCGGGAGCCGCTGTCCGCGCGGGGTGACGGGACCGTACGTCCGGACGACGACCGGGTCCCGTCGCCCCGCGCGGCCGTATGTGCCGGGGTTTTGCCGGGGGTGTCCCCGAACTGGCGTGTATCCAGCGCATATCCACCGTTTGCCAGCGGTAGTAAGCACCTTGGTGGCAGTCTGCTCAACAGCAGATACGCAAAGTGGCAATCACAGGCAGGCAGCCGGAGGTGCACGTCCCGTGGCGTCCAATGTCAATCCCACCGTCAGGCGACGCCGGCTGGGCCAGGAGTTGCGCCGGCTCCGCGAGCTCAAGGGCATGACGGCCGAAGAAGTGGCCGAGCGGCTGCTGGTGTCGCAGTCGAAGATCAGCCGGCTGGAGAACGGGCGGCGCAGCATCAGCCAGCGCGACGTCCGCGATCTGTGCGGGGTCTACGAGGTGGAGGACCACCGGATCGTCGACTCCCTGATGCAGATGGCCAAGGATTCGCGGCAGCAAGGGTGGTGGCACTCGTTCGGCGACATCCCGTACAGCGTCTACATCGGGCTGGAGACGGACGCGGCGAGTCTGCGGGTGTACGACCCGCAGGTCGTTCCGGGGCTGTTGCAGACGAAGCAGTACGCGGAGGCCCTGATCGCCGGGGCGTTGCCGGAGACGGCGTCGGCCGAGATCGAGAAGCGGGTCCAGGTGCGGATGCGCCGACAGGAACGAATCTCCACCGAGGAGAACCCGCTCCGGCTGTGGACCGTGCTGGACGAGGCCGCACTGCGCCGCGTCGTCGGCAACCGCTCCCTCATGCGGGACCAGTTGGAGCAACTCGTCGAGCAGTCCCAGCTGCCGCACGTCACCGTGCAGGTCATCCCCTTCGAGATGGGCGCGCACCCCGGCCTCAACGGGCAGTACGCGATCCTCGAGTTCCCGGACGCGGCCGACTCCAGCGTCGTCTACATCGAGGGCGTCACCAGCGACCTGTACCTGGAGAAGGCGAACGACGTGCAGAAATACAGCGTGATGTACGAGCACCTGAGGGCGCAGGCCCTGAACGTCGACCAGTCCCGGCAGTTCATCGCGGACATCGCCAAGGAGTACGCGCGCTGAGAAGCGCCGTACCGTACACCTTCCCCAGGCCGGGATGGAAGACTCCACTGGAATATGCCACCCGGCCGAGTGAATAGTCGCTTCGTCAGCCGATGTTGGCGAGTAGCGTCGATCACGCCACCGAGCAACAAAGGTTGGCGCGAATCGCGCTGCGGGGTCCGGTCCGGACGCGCGGCGTGGTGACAGCAACTCACCATCTGGCAATTCGGAGCAAACATGGCAATTCGTCAGGGTGCCACGGACACGTGGACCAAGTCCTCGTACTCCACAGGGAACGGCGCGTGCGTCGAGATCAAGTCGCCGGCCGTAGCGGCCATGGCGGTACGGGACTCCAAGGTTCCCGAGGGCCCGATCCTGGCGTTCCCCGCGAACGCGTGGAACACCTTCGTGGCGTCGGTCAAGGCGTAAGGGGCGGTTCTGGCTGATCCTCACCCGCAACCGACCGCACGGACAACAACTGCACAAGCACCACAGGAAGAGCCCTCTCGACCAGCCCGCCGTCCTTGCCGAGAGGGCTCGGCTGTGCCCCTGTGCCTACGCCCCGGCCGTCCGCCGGGTCACTTCACCGGGAACGCCACGTCGCACACCGGGTCCTCCGACCCCGCGGCGTCCCAGTCCGCGAAGTACACCTCCCGGCACGGGCCCGCCTGCCACAGCCCCTGCTGCGGAATCCATGTCTCCACCGCCTCGAAGGCAGCCAGGATCTGCGGATGGGCCACCTGCGCCTTGGTGATCCGGGTATAGGCGAGCCGCTGGGCCGGTTCCACGCGCACCTTTGTCTCCCCCGTACGGCCGCGCTTCTCGACCCACTCGCGGGCCGCCGCCTCGTCGGCCACCGGCACGCACGACTCGGCCGGTCCGTCGCTCTCCATCGACACGTCGGAGTGGTACACGACGAACGGCGCCGCAGTGATACCGCCGCACTCCTCCGCCGCCTTCTCAAGGCGTCCCAGCGACGCGCCGATCCAGGCCGGCAGCTCACTCGCCAGCACATGCCGGGTCTCGGTGATCAGCACCTGTTCGGGCACATCCACCGTCTCGACCACGAACTTCCCGTACATCTCGGAGCTCCTCCCCGACAGCCGTCCACGGAGGTATTCGGCCAGTGTCCGCTGCCCCGCCACCCGCGCCTCGACGTCCGCCCAGTACGCGTCGAGCCGGGCGGCGGCCGCGGCCCCGTCCGGCGCCTCGAGCACCTCCGCGATCCGCGCGAGGGGCATGTCCAGCTGGCGCAGAAGCGCCACCAGACGGGCGCGTTCGATCTGGTCGGCTCGGTAGTAGCGGTAGCCGCTGACCTCGTCGACGTGCGTCGGGGCCAGCAGCCCCAGGCGGTCGTACAGGCGCAGGGCCTTGGCCGACAGCCTGGCCCGCGCGGCGAACGCGCCGATGGTGAGCAGTTCGTCGTCCACGGCCTCATCCTCCGTCACCGGGCGGCTCTTCCGCCCGGTGAGAAGGAGGTTCGACCCTGCCCCTGGGGCAAGGTCAACGCCGGTCAGGCGAGCGCGCCCTCCACCGCCGACACGAGCTCGGCGGACTCCGGCTCGGTCTGCGGCGAGAAGCGGGCGACGACCTCGCCGTCCCGGCCGATCAGGAACTTCTCGAAGTTCCAGCGGATGTCGCCGCTGTGCCCCTCGGCGTCGGCGAAGCCGACCAGCCGCTCGTAGAGCGCGTGCCGGCCCTCCCCGTTCACCTCGACCTTCTCGGTCAGCGGGAAGGTCACGCCGTACGTCGCCGAGCAGAACTCGGCGATCTCCTCGGCGCTGCCCGGCTCCTGGCCGAGGAACTGGTTGCAGGGCACGCCGAGCACGGTGAAGCCGCGCTCCGCGTACTGCTCCTGGAGCTTCTCCAGGCCCGTGTACTGCGGGGTGAGGCCGCACTTGGAGGCCACGTTGACGATGAGGACCGCCTTGCCGGCGTACTGGGCCAGGTGCGCGGGGCCGCCCTTCAGCGTGCCGATCTCGACGTCGAGGGGAGAGGTGCCGTTGTTCTCTGTGGTCGTCATAAGCGGATGCTAACTCCGGTAAGTGTCGGGTCGGCGCTGGGCCTCCACCAACACCTCCCCGGCCGCCGTCCGCGAGTACAGCACCGACCGCCCCGCCCGCCGCCGCTCCACCAGCCCCGCGTCCAGCAGCACCCGCAGATGCCGCCCGACCGAGCCCAGCCCCTGCCCGGTCACGGCGACCAGCTGGGTGGTGGAGAGAGGGGAGTCGAGGAGGACGAGCACCGCGGCGCGCGCGGCCCCCAGCAGCGCGCCCAGGCTCGCGGGCACGGTCCGGGCGCCGGGGTCGGCCAGGGCGCCCGCGCACGCGTAGACGATCGCGTACCGGTCGGGGTCCTCCCAGGACACCCAGCCGCCCTTCGGGGTGACAGGCACGAAGACGAGTTCGGCGCCGGAGATCTCGCGTGGCGGGTACTCCTGCAGATTCACCTGGAGCCGGCTGTCGCCGAGCCAGCGCGTGCGCCCCGGCCGCAGCGAGTCCAGGGCGGCCGCCCAGCCGCCCCGGCTCACCTGAGCGGTCCGGGCGACCACATCGGCCTCCAGGACGCGCCGGCGCCGGTCCCAGTCCGGGCGTACGGCCTCGGTCCAGACGTAGGCGAGAAGCGCGGCGGCGCGTTCCGGCAGGTCGTCCCGGTCCAGTACGGCGGGGAGGGGGCCGGCGAGGGAGACGGTGAGGTGGGCGCGGGCCTCGCCGGGGTCGGCCGCGCGGACCCGTGCCAGGCCCTCCTCGATGGTCTCCCCGTCCCTCGGGGTGGGGGTGAGGAAGTCGGCGATCCAGCCCTTGCCGAGCCCGGCGCGCACCAGCCGTGCGGTGACCGGGTCGGCGGCGAGGCGGGCCCGGTAGCCGGGCAGCCGGGCGTCCAGCCAGGAGCGTTCACCGGGGTGGGCGGCCGCCTCCGAGTGCAGCAGCTTCAGCGCGGCGAAGGTCTCCGCGAGCGGGGAGATGAGGAAGCGGCTCCCGGCGAGGGTGTCGGCGTTGATCTGCCACCAGCCCATACCGCCGCCCGCCCCCTCGCTCTGTCGTTCCCCCGGGCTACCTTTCGCGCCCCCGCGAAACAATAACGACGCGTCGCCGGTCCCCGCAGACTCCGCGTATGCGCAGCTACCGACAGCTCTTCCGCACCCCGGAGTTCACCCCGCTCTTCCTCGCCTCCTCGGCCAACGTGCTGGCCCAGACGATCGGCGGTCTGGCCCTGGGCACGCTGGTGTTCCAGGCGACGGCCTCGCCCCTGCTGTCCGCGGTGAGCATGTTCGGGCCCTCGCTGACGCAGGTGGTCGGGGCGACGTTCCTGCTGTCGGGCGCCGACCGTCTGCCCCCGCGGTCCACCCTGACCGGCATCGCCCTCGTCTTCGCCGCCGCCACGGCCGTACTCGCCCTGCCCGCGCTTCCCGTCTGGGCCGTCTTCGTCGTCCTGTTCGGCCAGGGTCTGGTCGCCTCGCTCGGCGGGGGAGTGCGCTGGGGGCTGGTGAACGAGATCCTCTCCAAGGACGGCTTCATGCTGGGGCGTTCGGTCTTCAACATGATGGTCGGGATCGCGCAGATCCTCGGATTCGCCACCGGCGGCATCCTGGTGACCGTCCTCTCCCCGCGGGTGTGTCTGCTGCTCGCGGCGGCGCTGTACGTCGTGTCGGCGGTCGTGGTCCGGCTGTGTCTGACCGCACGCCCGCCGCGCGCGCAGGGCCGGCCGTCCGTCGCGGCGACCTGGCGCGCCAACGCCCTGCTGTGGTCCTCCCGCCCCCGCCGCCACCTCCTGCTGGGCCTGTGGCTGCCCAACGGTCTCGTCGTCGGCTGCGAGTCCCTCTACGTCCCCTACGCCCCCGCGCACGCGGGCACGCTGCTGGCCTGTGCGGCGCTGGGCATGTTCGTCGGGGACGTGACGGTGGGCCGGCTGGTGCCGCCCGCCGTGCGCCGACGCCTCGGCACCCCGCTGCTGGTCCTGCTGGCGACGCCGTATCTGCTGTTCTTCCTGCGTCCGCCGCTGCCGCTCGCCGCGCTCGCCGTCGCCGTGGCCTCGGTCGGCTTCGGGGCGAGCCTGGTCCAGCAGGAGCGGCTCATGGCCCTGACGCCGACCGAACTCAGCGGCCACGCCCTCGGACTGCACGGCTCCGGAATGCTCACCATGCAGGGCGTGAGCGCCGCCCTGGCCGGTTCGGTCGCCCAACTGACCTCTCCCGCGACGGCGATGACGGTCATGGCGGTCAGCTCGCTGACGGTGACCGTGACCTTGGCGGTGGTGAGCCGCAGTGATGCCCGGGACGGGGAAAGGGGAGTTTTTCCCACCGACGTCGCGCCCCGGGTGTCGCCAGAATGAGAGCACGTGCACGGGCGCCTGGCCCGCGCACCGCACAGGGGACAGAGGGGAGCGAGTCGTATGGACCACGCGACGCGGCTCGGGGGGAACCGTCCGCCCGACGAGATCAAGGAGCCCAGGGGGTTCTCCGTCACGGCCGGATGGGTGGGACTGCGGCGGGCGCTGACCCTGTGCTGGACGGCGACGGCGGCCTTCGGCCGGTCGCTGTCGGTCTGCGGGGCGATCAGCCTGATGGGACCCGGCCTCGGTCTGGTGCCGCGCGCCATGGAGGGGATCCGTGACCTGGCCGCCCGCCGGCGCGAACTGGCGCTGCGCTGGTCGGGCGTGGAGATACCGGGCCCGCCCGGACCGCTGCCACCCGCACCCGAGGGTGCCTCCGGGGTGGTCGCCCGCTACCGGTGGATCATGAGCGACCCGCAGACCCGGCGGGAGTACGTCTGGGTGCTGGTCGACCCCCTGGCGGGCGCGCTCCTCGCCTTCCTCCCCCTCGCCCTGGTCCTCAGCGGGGTGTGGGGCGTCTTCCTCGCCTTCTTCGGCGTCCCGCTCTCCGCCGAGTGGGACGGCCTCTGGTACCAGTTCATCCCGGTCGAGGGCCGGGCCACCGCGGTGCTCGCCGGTGTGCTCGGCGCTCTCCAGCTGCCGCTGGCGCTGTGGTCGGCGCCGCGCGTCGTGCGCCGGCACGCCCTGTACACCCGCGCGATGCTCGCCCCGAGCGAGAGCGAGCTGATGGCCGGCCGCATCCAGCACCTGGCCGCGACCCGCTCCGACGCCGTGGACACGCAGATGGCCGAGATCCGCCGTATCGAACGAGACCTGCACGACGGTGCCCAGGCCCGCCTGGTGGCGATGGGCATGACCCTGGACGCCGCCGAGAACCTCCTGGAGACCAACCCCGAGGCCGTCCGGGCCCTGCTCGCCGAGGCCCGCGAGTCCTCCGCCAAGGCGCTGGCGGAACTGCGCGACCTGGTCCGCGGCATCCATCCGCCGGTCCTCGCCGACCGTGGACTCGCGGACGCGGTAAGGGCGTTGGCGATGGTCAGCCCGGTCCGCGCCGAGGTCCAGGTCGACCTGCCGGGCCGCCCGGAGATGCCGGTCGAGTCGGCCGTGTACTTCGCGGTCTCCGAGCTCCTGGCCAACGTCGCCAAGCACTCCGGCGCCGACCGGGCGTCGATCGACATCCACTACGATCACGGCGCGCTGCGCATCACCGTCACCGACGACGGCCGGGGCGGCGCGGACGCCTCGCGCGGCAGCGGTCTGCGGGGCATCGAGCGCCGGCTCGCCACCTTCGACGGGGTGCTGGCCGTGAACAGCCCCGTGAACGGACCGACCCTGGTGACGATGGAGCTTCCGTGCGTATTGCCCTCGCCGAAGACCACTTCCTCCTGAGGGACGGGCTCGTCCGGCTGCTCGGCGCCCACGGCCACGAGGTCGTCGCCGCCGTGGACAACGGTACGGAACTGCTGGACGTGCTCGTCAGCAAGCGGCCGGACGTCGCGGTCGTCGATGTACGCCTGCCGCCGACGTTCACGGACGAGGGGCTGCGCGCGGCGCTCGCGGCCCGTGAGCGGCTGCCCGACCTGCCGGTCCTGCTGCTCTCCCAGTACGTGGAGCCGCTCTACGCGCGCGAGTTGCTGGCCGGCGGCGGCCGGGGCGTCGGCTATCTGCTGAAGGACCGTGTCACCAACGGGGCCCGGTTCCTGGACTCCATCCGGCGGGTGGCCGAGGGCGGCACCGCGATGGACCCCGAGGTGGTCGCCGGGCTCCTGGCCCGCAAGGAGCGCGACGCGGCCGTGGGCAGCCTCTCCGGGCGCGAGCGCGAGGTCCTGGAGTGGTTGGCCCAGGGCCGCTCCAACGCGGGGATCGCACAAGGGCTGTTCATCTCGGAGAAGGCCGTCGCCAAGCACATCGGCAACATCTTCACCAAGCTGGGGCTGCTGCCGACGGACGGCGACAACCGCCGGGTACTGGCGGTGCTCGCCTATCTGGACCAGTGACGTCCGCCCGGCCTCCGGCAGGGGAACGGGTTGGCCAAAACCTCACGGTGTGTGAGGTAGATGCGCGTCAACTCGCTTGTTGGACAAGGGAGTTGACCTAGGTTGGTAGCGCCGTGTGACGTCCAGGGGAAGGGCGTCACACGGCGTCCGGTCCGGCGACGAGATCAAGGAGATCTTCCCGGGCCTGGTCGACGTGGCCCTCACCGGCCTGCCGACCGCCGACAACACCCACCAGGTCGCCCAGCGCGTGGCCCCGGACGCCCGGATCGTCTACGTCGACAACGACCCCGTCGTCCTCGCCCACGCGAGCGCCCTGCTCACCAGCACCCCCGAGGGCATGACCGCGTTCCTGGACGCCGACCTCCACGCGCCCGAGGCCGTCCTGGACGCCGCCGCGGCCACACTGGACCTCTCCCGGCCGGTCGCCCTGATGATCCTCAACACCCTCGGCCACGTCGCCGACCACGACCGGGCCCGCGACCTGGTGCGCCGCCTCCTGGCCGGCCTCCCCTCGGGCAGCCACCTCGTGATCAGCGACAGCACGGCGACGAGCGAGGGCATGATCGCCGCGTCGGAGGCGTACAACGCGAGCGGCGCGGTGCCGTACCACGTGCGCAGCATCGGCGAGATCGCCGCCTCTTCGACGGCCGTGGACGCCTACTGTGGGATGGGCCGCAAGCTCTGAGCGGCCGACCGCCGGCCGGGGCCGCGGGGCTCCTCACGGCGGGCTCTCCCCGCCCGGGCACTCACGGGCGCCCGTACTCCTCCGTCGGCACGCCCATGTCCGAGAAGGCGGCCAACGCCTGCCGCATCGCCGGTCCGGCCGCCGGGTCCGCGGTCCCGCGGAGGGCACGGCCGAGCGCCACCAGGGTGCGGGCCTCGCCGAGTCGGTGGCCGGTCCGGCGGTGGACGGCCAGGGCCTCCCGGCCGAGCGCGACGGCCGTGCCGTACGCCGCCTCGGACCCCGCCAGCTCGCACAGGGCCGTCAGAGCCTGGCCCTCCACCACGCGGAAACCGTGCTCGCGCGCCAGGCTCAGGGCCTGCTCGGCGTGGCCGCGGGCCTGGTCGTGCCGGCCCGACCGCATGTAGGTGAGGGACAGCCCCAGGAGGCTGTCCGCCTCGGTGCGCCTGAACCTCGCCTCGCGGGCCAGGACCAGGGCCTGCCGGGCGGCCAGCAGCGAGCGGTCGAGATCCGCCAGTTCGCGGTGCGCGGCAGCGACCGTGGTGAGAATGCCGGCCTGAATCCAGCGCCGTCCCCTGCCCTCGACCATGGCGAAGGCACGCTCGGCCTGCCGCAGCGCCTCCTCCTGGCGGCCGAGCTCGATATTGATCTTCGCGACGGCGTCGACCATCATGGCGCGGTCGTTGCGAAAACCGCTCCTCTCGTCGGCGCTCACCTCGGGCCCGAGCATGTCGAGGCCGTCGGCCAGCCGGCCGAGTTCCCAGTACACCCAGCCCAGGTTCTGCAGAGCCAGGCTGTTGTCGTTCCAGCCGATCTCCTCGTTTCGGCTGATGGCCAGTTCGAGGTGGTCGGCGGCCTCGCGCAGCCGGCCCAGATCCCGGCAGGTCACGCCGAGGACGACCTGCCCCAGCGCTTCGAGGGGGCGATTGCCGGCTTCCCGGGCGATCCGCAGGCCCGTGGTGACGTGCTCGTGGGCGCTGTCGAGGCGCGCCATGCTCCACTCGGCCTGGGCCAGCCCGCCGAGCGCCGATGCCTGCCCCGTCGCCCAGCCGGCCTTCCGGCTGATCTCCATGACGCGCGTGTGGTGATCCATCGCCTGCCCGGCACGGCCGCGGTCCGACTGGAGCAGCCCGAGGCTGCTGTGCATGGCCGCCTGACCGAACAGGTCGCCCTCCGCCGTGGCCGCCTCCAGCGCCACCTGCGCGGTGGCCTGCCAAGTGGACCTCGGCAGATGGAGCCAGAAGTAGCCGAACAGGGCGTTGGCCAGGTGCCAGGCGGCGGGGCGGGGACCGTGGCGGGCGGCATGGTGGATGAGGGCGAGCAGATTCGCCCGCTCCGCCTCCAGCCACTGTGCGGCTCCGGCCGCGGCGGGAAGGCCCGGCTGACCGGAGTGGTGGAGGTCGCGGGGCAGCTCCGGGAAGAGCCAGGTCCCCGAGACCGTGCGAGCGGCGTTCACGTACCAGACCAGGACGCGCCGCGACGCGGCACCGCGGTCCGCCGCGGTCTCCTCCGCCCGCGCACGCTTGCGCGCGTACTCACGAAGGAGGTCGTGGAACCGGTATCGGCCGGCTGCCGCGGGTTCGACGAGGTGGGCCGCGGCCAACGAGCTGAGCAGCCGTCGGGCCTGGGACAGCGGCACGTCCAGGAGGGTCGCGGCGACCTCGGCGGTGCACTCCGGTCCGGGGAAGAGCCCCAGCAGGCGGAACAGCCGGCGCCCGGCAGGAGGCAGGACGCGGTACGACGCCGAGAACGCCATCCGCAGCGGGGAACTGTCGTCACCGTCCGGCTCCAGCGCCTCCAGCCGGTTGCCCCCGGACATCTCGGTGACCAGGTCGGCCAGGCGCAGGCCGGGATCGCCCGCCAGCCGGGCGGCGGCCACCCGCAGCGCCAGCGGGAGGCTGCCGCACAGCCGGATCAGCGCGTCGACCGCGAGCGGCTCGGCGGACAGCCGCTCCGCGCCGAGTGCCTCGCCCAGCAGCGCGCGGGCCTCGTCCGGCAGCAGCAGGTCCAACGGCAGGGCGTGCGCCCCGTCACGGGCCACGAGATCGCCGAGCCGGTTGCGGCTGGTGACGACGACACAGCAGGACGGGCTGCCCGGGAGCAGCGGCCGGACCTGAGCCGCCGAAGCGGCGTTGTCCAGCAGGACCAGCAGTCGACGGCCGGCCAGCAGCGTCCGGTACCTGCGGGCCTGGGCCTCGTCGCTCGACGGGATCTCCGACGCTTCCAGCCCCAGGCCGCGCAGGAGGAGTTCGAGGGCCTCGCCGGATTCGAGCGGCGGCCGGTCGTGGTCGAACCCGTGAAGGTTCACGTACAACTGACCGTCGGGAAAGCGATCGCGCACCTGGTGCGCCCAGTGGACCGCCAGGGCGGTCTTGCCGATCCCGGCGGCGCCGCCGATGGCGGAGATGACCACGGTGTTCGCCGGACTGTGGCCCCGGCCCTGGCCCCGCTCCGGCGGAAGCAGCGCGTGCAGTCGGGCGAGTTCGCCGGTGCGTCCGGCGAATCCCGCGGCGTCGTGGGGCAGTTCGGCCGGCACGACCGCTGCTTGGTCGTCAGGGCCGACAGAGCCGTCAGGGGCGTCAGGGCCGCCGGAGCCGTCAGGGCCGTTCGGTCCGTCGCGGAGGACGAGTCCGGAGGCGGCCGTCCGGGTGGGAGGCGTCGCCGGAGCGAGGAGGCGGGCGTCGTCCTGGCGCAGCACCGCCTCGTGCACCCGGCGCAGCTCCTCACCGGGATCGACGCCGAGCTCCTCACGCAGACGGATGCGTATCTCCTGAAAGGCGTTGAGCGCCTCGGCCTGGCGTTCGCAGCCGTACAGGGCACGCATCCGCCATGCCAGCAGTGACTCGTCGTACCGGTCGGAGGCGGACGGCGTGGCGATGTCGTCCAGGGCATCGCCGAACCGGCCGAGCAGAACCAGGCATTCGAGGCGGCCCAGCCGGAGGGTGCGCCGCCGCTCCAGCAGCCGTTCCCGCTCGGCCCGAGCGAACGGGCCGGGCAGGTTGGCCAGGGGCTCGCCGCGGTACAGCGCGAGCGCCGCGGACAGTCGCTCCGTCGCGGTGGCCAGGTCGCCGGACGTCTTCGTACGCAGGGCCGCATCGCCCCGCTCGACCAGGTCCGCCACATCGAGCCGGACCTCGTCGACGACGAACCGGTACCAGCCCTTGCCGCTGCGGATCACCGACGCCGTGTGCCGGACGCCTTCCGCGTCGAGCGCCCTGCGCAGCGGGTTGACGTGACTGGCCAGCACCTTGATTCCGGAGGCGGGCGGCTCCGATCCCCACACCCCGTCGAGCAGTTGCTCATGGCTCACCACGGCACCCTGACGGAGCAGCAACGCCGCCAGCACGGCCTGCCGCTTGAGGGGCCCCGGATCCAGGAGTGTGCCGCCCCGCCAGGCCCGTAACGGCCCGAGCACCTCTATTCGAAGCTCCTGAGGAGATCTCCCGCCCACCCGTGCCCCACCCCAACTCGCCCTACCGCGCCCGCTCCGGCCCATCATCGGAAATTCATCAGCATTGCAGCACCCCCGGACAGGCTGGCGGACACGACATCGCACAACCCGCACAACCGAAGGGGGCCCGAGTGACCGAAGCCGAGTTGGTGGCCACCGCGTTGGCCGCAGGAGCGGCGTCCGGACTCACGGACACCGCGAGCGGAACCGTCCACGACCTCTACTCCGGGCTGAAGGCCGCCGTCCACCGCCGACTGGCCGGGAGCGGCACCCCCGGTGGGCACAGCGGGGGCGGCGCGGGCGGCGGCACGGGTGGCTACGGCGTACGTGTGCTGGACGCCTACGAGACCGACCCCGACGTCTGGCGGACGCGGCTGCTCCAGGCCCTGACGGGCGTCGCGGTGGAGGGGGATCCGGAGATCCTCGCGGCGGCCCGCGCCGTGCTCCGCGCGGAGCGCCGCACGAGCCACCCCGTGGTGGCCCGGGCGGCGGAGCGGAGGGCGTGGGCGGGGGGCGGGCGGCCGGGCAGGACGTGACAGGTTGCAGCCGCAACTGGCATGCTCACGGTCGCGATCACTGTCGACATCGGGGGAACGATGAGCACAGGGCCAGGAGGGTTCTCGGCACGAGCCGAGTCCATCGACGGCAGTTCACATCTTCTGAACGAGCTGGCCGGACTGCTGTACGCCGGGCGCATGGACGGCGAGAACGCCACGCAGTGTCGCGTGCCGCGCTCACATCCCCAAGTGGCCGAAGCCGTCACGGACTTCGCTCGGTACGCGCAGGACCAGTACGGGGACCTGGTGACGTTGCTGTCGGCCCTGTCGACCAAGCTCCAGTCGACGGGGAACGCCTACGTGAAGGCCGACGCGGGTGCGCGGCGGGCGATGGACGACCTGCTCGACAAGGGGCGCTACGTCGCCCCCGAGGACCGGTGAGCGAGCGCATGGCCTACCGCGCGGACGTGGAGTTCCTCGACGCGTCGAACCCGCAGCTGATCGAACGGGCCGCAGCCGAGTACGGCCGCCTGCACACCCTCCTGGCTTCGTGCGACGACGACTTCCGCAAGGCCGGCAGGGTCGAGTGGGAGAGCGAACACCGGGAGCGGTACACCCAGCGGCTGAAGGAGGCACTCGACCTGGCGGAGCACCTCTGCGCGGCCTTCCGGCGTGTGCGCGGGGCGTTGGACGACTACGCGACGGCTGTCGAACTGGCCAAGGGGCACTTCGCGAGCGGGCAGGCCACAGAAGACCGGCTGGTCGAGGTGATGTCCCGGGAAGCCGTCGCGATCACTCCCACGGCGCGCGCCGCCGAGCCACTGCGTCAGTGGGAGGACCTGAGAAGCACCACCGGCTTCCTCGACTGGGCGGCGGAACTCACCGCCGACGTGGACGCCATCCGCGAAGAGGCCGAGCACTACTACAACGCGACCAGGAACCACTACGGCGACGCCGGGCGGGTGGAGTCCGCGGCCCGAGAGGACTGCGTGCACGAGATACGGGCAGCCCTGCGGTCCCTTCCGGACTTCCGTGGCGGAGACAGCACCTACCCCGCCCTGCTGGCCGGCGCCGTGGACGCGCTGCGCCGCGAAGTGAGCGACGCGAGCCACAACCCGAACGCCCAGCTTCCCGGCACCGGCGTGAAGATCGACTCGATTCCCGGCGTATCGAGCGACACCGCGGTCTCGCCGACGCTGCAGCGCATCCGGGACAGGCTCACACATCTGCCCGGCGCCCAGGACCACTACCTCTATCTGCCGTCCGACGACGACGCCGGCCGGCGCGAGTACATCTCGGGGAACAGGGCGCTCATCAACGACGCCGCGCGCCACTCCGGGCTGCCCCCCGAGATGGTGGCGGGCATCGCCTGGATGGAAGTCGAGGGTGACCCTTCCTGGATCGACGAGGCCGCCTACGGGGTCCGACGTCACGTACCCGGTACGGGAGAGGCGGACCAGACCTCCATGGGGCCGATCGCCATCCAGGTGCGCCGGTCCGCCGAAGTGCTCGGCTACGACCCGGAGAACCTCACGGACGCACAGCGCGAAGAGGTGGTCGACGCGACCAAGGACCCGGGCCAGAACCTCTACATCGCCTCGGAGTACCTCGCCCAGGTCAAGGCCGAGAGCGAGTTCGCCGACGTGCCGCCGGAGCAGATGACCCGGGAGCAGATGCGGGAACTCGCGACGCGCTACAACGGCGGCCCCTACTACCGGAGCGATCACGCTCAGGCCTACGGCCAGGGATTCGACGCGCACGTGGACGACGCGAAGCGGGCACTCGGATCATGACCGGGGCGGGGCCCTCGAGGGCGACGCGGACGCCACGGGCGTCCCGGGGCAGAGGTGTCGCCTGCGCGGTCGTACTGGTCACGGGCTTCCTCCTGGCGGGAGCGGCCACCGCTGTCGCCTACCTGTCGAACCCGCTCGGCCCCTGGGACCACCAGTCCTACGACCACATCCAGCTGTTCGGCACCCTCGGGCTCTTCTTCGCCCTGCTCAACGCACCGGTCGCCGTTCTGGCCGTCACACGCCGCTGGCTGCGGCCGTGGTGGCTCGTTCCGTGTGTGCTGGTCACGGCGGCGGCCTGGGGACGCCTCACCGTGTTCTTCCCGGCACGCTGACCTGCCGTGATGGGCGCACGCCCTCGCCAGGCACGACCACGTGTTGGCGCCGGCTTCGAAGGTCGCGGGGTCGCTGTGCACGGGCAGGACACAGAGCAGGTGTCCGCCTGGGGCACGGAGTCCTTGACGAGGCGTTGCCAGGGCTGGTCACCGCGGGCCGGGCGGGGACAGCCAGGGCGGCCGACGCCGACGGAGGCCACCCTTCCGGTCCCACCCGGTCACACTCTCCCGGCCTGCGGTGTGAGGGCGGCGCAACCGAAGGTCCCACGGGTCTAACAGGTCGGAAACCGGCCACGGCGGCAGTCGGACTAGCTTCGGACCATGAGGGTGTGGACGCCATCACGGCCGCTGCCCGGCTGCCTCGGCGCGATCGGCAAGAGCGTTTCCGGCAGGGGTGGTCCAGGGCGCCGCCGCAGTGGCCCGACGGCTCCCGGCCGCCGGCCGATGCCGGGCTGGCGCAGCGTCAGAGGCCGGGTGGCGGTGGTCATCACGGTCCCGGTCTGCTTGCTGCTGACAGTGGCCGGTCTGGCCGTGTACGGGCGTGCCGAGGCCCTCGGTGATGCCAGGACGACCCGTGCCGAGGTCGGCCTCAGTCTGCGGGTCCAGGCGCTGGTACATCAGCTGCAACGCGAACGCGGCCTGACGAACGGCCTGTTGGGCGGTGGCGAAGGATTCCGCACTCCGCTCGCCGCCACACGCGAGCGCGTCGACACCGCGCTGCGCGAAATGCGACCCGAGCGAGCCGTCGAGGACGTCGTCCAGCGGCATTTGCGGCGCCTCACCGCCATCCGTGCCGCAGTCGACAGGGCAACCGCCGACAGGGGAACCCCCGACAAGGGCAACGCCGACCGGACCGCGACTCTCACCTTCTACACCACCGCCGTCGACGCCCTCAACGCCGTCGATCCCGTGGCGGCCACCGCGACCCGTGCCGACCGTGAACTGAGCGACGGCCTGGCCGCGTTGCGGGAGCTGGCCGTCGCCAAGGAGTCGGTCGCTCTCGAACGCGGCCTCCTCAACGGCGTGTTCGCCGAGGGCGCCTTCCACGGCCGCGAGTACCTCGCCTTCACCGAGGTGCGCGCCACCCGTGTCGCCGCCCTCGCCCGCTTCCGGCAGGTCGCCACCGCACCTCAGCGCGCGGCTCTGCGGAAGGCCTTCGGCACCGAGGACGCCCGACGCGTCACCGCCCACGAAAACCGGGCGGAAGGCGCCGCCGACGGCTCCGCGCTGCGCGTCGAGGCCGGCACCTGGTGGGACGCGATGACCGTACTCGTCGACGATCTGTACGCCGTCCAGCGGTCGGTCGGCCACGACGTACGCAACCGGGCGGACCGGCTCAGTCACGACGCGGAGCTGGGCCTCGCCGCCTTTCTCGCCGTGGGAACGCTCATGGCCTCTCTCGTCGTGGGCCTCGCTGCCTTCGCCTCGCGTTCCCTCACCCGCCCGCTCGGCGCCCTCGCCGAGGCCGCCCACGAAGTGGCGCGGCATCGGCTGCCCGCAGCCGTCGCCCGTATGCAGCAGCCCCCGCAGGGCCAGGGGGAGTTCCTCCCGGTGGCGCAGACCCCGGACGCCCCGGGGGCCCCCGGGGCGCGGCTGCTGGATGGCGCGGCGGAGATCGCCGAGGTCGCGGCGTCCTTGCGTCAGGTGGAACACACCGCTCTCCACCTGGCCGCCCAGCAGGCCGGCCTGCGCCGCAACACCACCGAATCGCTCGCCAACCTCGGCCGCCGCAACCAGAACCTCGTGCGTCGCCAGCTCAGCCTCATCACCCGCCTGGAGCGGCAGGAACTCGATCCGGATGCCCTTGCCGAGCTCTTCGAGCTCGACCACCTCGCCACCCGCATGCGGCGCAACGCCGAGAGCCTGCTGGTTCTGGCCGGGCAGAACCCGCCCCGGCCCAGCGCCCCACCCGCCGACGGCCTGGAGGTCGTCCAGTCCGCCGTGGCCGAGGTGGAGCAGTACCGGCGGGTCCTGATCGCGGTCGTGGAGCCGGTGCGGGTGCGCGGGCACGTCGTCGCCGACGTCGCCCATCTCCTCGCCGAGCTCATCGAGAACGGGCTGAACTTCTCGCCCCCGGCCGAACCGGTCGAGGTGCACGGCTGGTACGACACCGAGGACGACACGTACTGCTTCGCTGTCGTCGACCACGGCATCGGCATGTCCGAAGCCGACAAGGAACGTGCGAACGCCCGCCTCTCCGACTCCGGAGAGGAAGCCCTTCTCGCCGCGCCCACCCGCTTCCTCGGCCACCTCGTCGTCGGCCGCCTGGCCCACCGCCTCGGTGAAGGCGCGTGGGTCCAGCTCTTCGACACCCCGGGCGGCGGCCTGTCCGCACTGCTCGTCCTCCCCGGACGCCTGCTGGCCCCCGCTCAGGACAGCACCGCCGCGGCCCCGCCCGCCAAGCCCGCTGTCTCTTCGCTGCTCAACGGCTTCCGAGCAGGGGTCGCCCGAGCCGAGACCCGAAGCACCCAAGGAGTGTCACAGTGACCACCGCCGTCCAGAGTTTCGGCTGGCTCATCTCCGAGTTCGTACGCACCACCGACGGCGTCACCGACGCCATAGCCGTCTCCTCCGACGGCCTGCTGATGGCCGCCTCGGACAGCCTCGGCCGAGATCGCGCCGACCACCTGGCCGCGGTCGTCTCCGGCATCACCAGCCTGGCCCAGAACGCGGCGACGACCCACGGCTTTCACGGCATGAAGCTCGTCATGATCGAAATGATCGGGGGCTTCTTCATGGTCGGTCGCATCCGCGACGGCAGCTGCCTCGGTGTCCTCGCCGCCGAGGGATGCGACGTCGGTCTCGTCGGCTACGAGATGTCCGTCCTCGCCGACCGTGCCGGTGAACTCCTCACCCCGCAGTTGGTACGCGAACTCAACTCCACGCCCCTGGCCGCGGGGCGGTGACGTCTCTCTGAGGTCTCCTGACGCTCCCTGAAGTCCGCGCAGCCGTCAGGAACCGAACACGTGACGGGCCGTGACGCGCCGGGTGGGGCCCAAGTCCCGTCGTTGTTACAACTATTGACGCCCATGGTCAGCGGACGTAGGTTCTCGGCAAATCTGAGAGCGCTCTCAAGGTTCGTCCGGTTCGTGATGAGTCCTCCCCATCCGTCGCGATGACATGAGGTGCACCATGCCAGCCCCCCACACCAGACCGGCCGCGATGCTGGTCCTGGCCACCGCCCTGGCCGCCGTCGGACTCGGTCCGGCAGCCGCCCCGGCCGCGGCCGCCACCGTCCCCGTAGGCTCCGGCAGTTACTCCGACACCCGGCCCGCCGGCACGTCCGGCCCCACCACCAACACCGGCACTCCGGTCGTGCCCAAGGTCACCGCCGCCGCCAAGGACCGGCCCGTGCCCACCAACGACTGGTGGTCCTCCCTCGCCTTCCAGCGCTACGGCGACAACCCGTACTCCACCCCCATGTACGGCCACCCCCTCACCTACCAGGCCGTCTCCGGCGGACTGGACGTCGGCTACCCGACGAGCCCCGCGATCGTGGGCGACGGCCGCCAGTACGAGTACGCGCACAAGCGCGACCTCACCATCGGCCTGACCGGCCTGAACTCGCCCGACACCAAGGCGGACGACTGGTCCGACTGGACGGTCACCCCGTACTGGTCGGACGGCACCCGCACCCTGCGGACGACGATCGGCCACGGCATGCCCTTCGTCTACGCCAAGGGCTCCGGCGGCGATGCCCGGATCACCACCGCGGAGGCCCCCACCGTCTTCGCCGACCAGGGCAGCGTTCTCGGCATCACGGTCGCCGGCCACCACTACGCGCTGTTCGCGCCGACCGGCAGTGACTGGAACGTCTCCGGCTCCACCGTCAGCGCCGGCCTCGGCTCGAAGGACTACTTCTCCGTGGCGGTCCTCCCCACCACGGACGCCCTCGCCACGTACCGGAAGTACGCGTACAGCTTCGTCACCGGCTCCACCGTGAACTGGAGCTCCACCGGCGGCACCGTGAAGGCCACCTACACCCTCACCACCGAGGCCGAGGAGGGCACCGAGCGCGGCACGCTCCAGGCCCTCTACCGCCACCAGTGGCTCAACACCACCGACGCCCTCACCCCGTACACCTATGTCTCCCCGCGCGGCACCATGAAGGTCCGCGAGTCGGCGTCCTTCACCACCGCCCGGCCGGCCTCCCCCGTGCTCCCCGCGCTGCCGAAACCGAGCGGCGTCGAGGCGGCCCGGCTCAAGGGCTATCTGAACGAGGTCGCGGACGCCGCCGACCCCTTCTCCGGCGCCACCGACACCTACTGGACCGGCAAAGCGCTCGGCAAGCTGGCCCAACTGGTGCCCGTGGCCGACCAGATCGGCGAGGGCGCGATCCGCGACAAGTTCCTCGGCCTGATCAAGGGACGCCTCCAGGACTGGTTCACCGCGGGCGGCGCGAACGAGTTCTCCTACGACAACGCCTGGAAGACCCTCACCGGCTACCCGGCGTCCTACGGCAGCGACACCGAACTCAACGACCACCACTTCCACTACGGCTACTACGTCTACGCGGCCGCCATCGTCGCCCAGTACGACCAGGCATGGGCCGCCGACTCGGCCTGGGGCGGCATGGTGAAGACACTGGTGCGCGACACGGCCAACCCCAGCCGAACCGACAGCGCCTTCCCCTTCCTGCGCGGTTTCGACGTCTACGCCGGACACAGCTGGGCGTCCGGGCACCAGGGCTTCGCCGCCGGCAACAACCAGGAGTCGTCGTCCGAGTCCACCAACCTCAGCGCCGCCCTCGTCCTGTGGGGCTCGGCCACCGGAGACAGCGCACTGCGCGACCTCGGCAGCTACCTGCTGACCACGGAGTCGGAGGCGATCGCCCAGTACTGGTTCGACGCCGACGAGCAGGTCTTCCCGTCCTCCTTCGGCCATGACACCGCCGGCATGGTCTGGGGCAGCGGCGCCGCCTACGCCACCTGGTGGACCGCCAACCCCGAGGAGATCCACGGCATCAACGTCCTTCCTGTGACCAGCGGTTCCAGCCTCCACCTCGGCGGCGAGAAGGCCGCGATCCGGCGCAACCTCGCGGAGCTGGAGAGGGAGAACGGCGGCCCGGCCGTCGAATGGCGCGACATCCTCTGGGAGTTCCAGTCCCTCGCCGACCCGGCGGCGGCGAAGGCGAAATGGGACGCCGGCAACGGGGCTTACACCCCGGAAGAGGGCGAGTCCAGGGCCCACACCTACCACTGGATCAGCGCCCTGAACGAGTTCGGCGCCCCCGACGCGACGGTGACCGGCGACCTCCCCACCTCGGCCGTCTTCACCAAGGGCACCGTACGGACGTACGTCGCCCACAACCACGGTGCCACGGCACGCACGGTCACCTTCTCGGACGGCAAGTCCTTCTCCGTCCCCGCGCGTTCGACGGCGACGGCCACGGGCACCGGCAGCGGCGACCCGGACCCCGACCCCGACCCCGAACCGCCGACCGGAAACACCTACCAGCTCCGCTCCGGCGGCACCCTGACCACGGCGACCGGCGCCACAGCCGCCGGCGACACCGTCCCCTCGGCCGGCGGCGCCAACCACGACGGCACCCCGTACCAACCGCTCGTGTACGAGATCAAGGGCGTCAACGGCACCCTCACCCCGGGCGCCGTCACCTCCTTCCGTCTCCAGGTGGACGCGGACACCACGGTCGGCCTCGGCCAACAGGCCCGCATCAGCTACGACCTCACGGGCGACGGCACGTTCGACCGAACCGAGACCTACCAGTACTTCGCCACCGACCCGGTCACGGGCTGGGAGGAGTACACCCAGTCCCGCGGCCTCAAGTCGTCCACCGGAACCCTCGGCGACCTGAACGGCGGGACCGTACGGCTGGAGGTCTGGAGTGCCGTCGGCAACGGTGCGTCCCGGCTCCAGACCGGGACGGAGCGGTCGGTTCTGGTGATTCCCTACGACTGACCGGCGCCGCCATGGATCTGGCGCTCCGGAGAACATCAGGGCCGGGATGGTCCATGCCCTGTGTGGAGCGCCAGGCCGCCGAACGCACCAAAGGCGGTCAGATTCGACGGTTCCGGCATGAACGGATCGGGCCCACCCGCCGTATCCTTACCCGATCGGGGTGCGCATTCGACCGAATCCCTCGGTCTTCATGGGGTTTGTGCTTATTGGTCGCGAGTACTGCGGCCACGGGGGACGAGAGGCAGCCATGGCGGCGACGAGCAACGCGGTGCGCGGCGGCACCGTGCTTCCGGTGGACGCGGCGCGCTGGGCGATGTGGACGTTCGTCATCGTCAACGTGGTCATCGTCGAGGCGCTGTTCCTCAGCGCCGGTTCGGGCAAGAACGGCGTACTCACGGTCGCGAAGTTCTTCGGACTGCACGCGGCCCTGCTGATGCTGTTCCAACTGCTGCTGGTGGCCCGGCTGCCGTGGCTGGACCGCCGCATCGGGATGGACCGGCTCACGGTGTGGCACCGCTGGGTCGGCTTCACCCTGCTGTGGACCGTCCTCACCCACGCCACGCTGGTGGTGCTCGGCTACGCGACGCTCGACGACACCTCCATGGGAAAGACGTTCGTCGCCCTGAGCGGGGTACCGGCCTCCCTGCTGGGCATGCTCGCCGCGGCCGTCATCGTCGTGATCGCCGCGATCTCCACCCGCGCCCTGCGGCGACGGCTACCGTACGAGGTCTGGCACGGCCTGCACCTGCTGCTCTACGTCGCCCTGGGCCTGGCGTTCGTCCACCAGTTGCAGGAGACGACGACCTTCACGTCCTCCGCGTTCGCCACGGCCTACTGGTGGATCCTGTGGCTGTTCGCCTTCGGCGCCCTGCTGACGGGCCGTGTCGTCGTGCCGCTGTGGCGCAACGCCCGCCACCAGTTCCGCGTGACGGCCGTCGTGCCGGAGTCGGACAACGTGGTCTCCGTGTACGTCACCGGCCGACACCTCGACAAACTCCCGGCCCGCGCCGGCCAGTTCTGCATCTGGCGGTTCCCCGGGCACCACCACTGGTGGCTGGCCAACCCCTTCTCCCTCTCGGCGGCGCCCGACGGACGAGGGCTGCGCCTCACGGCGAAAGCGGCCGGCACCGCCAGCGCCGGCCTGCGTGACGTCCCGGTCGGCAGCCGCGCCTTCGTCGAGGGGCCGTACGGGGCGTTCACCTCGCTGCACCGGACCCGCCCCGGCGCCCTGCTGATCGCCGGAGGCGTGGGGATCACGCCCGTGCGGGCGATGCTGGAGGAGCAGGCGGCCGGTGACGTCGTAGTGCTGTACCGGGTGCGCAGCGAGGCCGACGCCGTGCTGCTGAACGAGGTGCGCCGGCTGGTCGCGCTCCGCGGCGGGCGGCTGCACCTGCTCACGGGCCGTACCGCCGAGGGCGCCGCCCCGCCGTTCGGCCCGGACAGTCTGCACCGGCTGGTCCCCGACGTGACCGAACGCGACGTATACGTCTGCGGCCCGCCCGCCATGACCGCGGCCGTGCTCTCCGGCCTGCGAGAGCTACACGTCCCGGCGCGACAGGTGCACGCCGAGAGGTTCGGCCTGGCCTGACCGGAAGCCGGTCTCCCTGCCAACTGGCCCCAAGACCAACGCTCCGAGGTACGGGACACCGCGGAACTCCAACGGCTCCTTCAGCGGGAGCCGATGTTCCCCGACTCCGCGGTCCCGCGCCGCATCCGCTGCCAGTAGGACCGCCCCACCGCCTTACCGCTCAGCCGCGGCAGCGCGTCGTGCCCCCGGCCTTCATCGCGCCGCTCCCGGCGTCACGGCTGCCGTCGGAGCCACGGCGCGGCCGGTCTGCGGGGAGATCATGCCGGCGCACAGGCCCCGGGCGGCCAGCCCCTGGGCGATGCGCGGGATCGCCGCGAGGGAGTTGGCGGACCAGTCGTGCATGAGGATGACCTGGCCGCTGGTGAGCCGGCCGGCCGCCGCCACGATCGCATCGGTGCTCGCGCCGTTCCAGTCCTGCGAGTCGACGTTCCAGAGGATCTCGGTGAGGCCGTACTTGGCCTCGACGGCCCTCACCGTCGCATTGGTCTCGCCGTACGGCGGCCGGAACAGCTTCGGCGTGCCACCACCAGCGGCCGCGACGGCCTGCTGGGTCCGGGAGATCTCCGAGTCGATCGTCGCCTGGCTCTGCTGGGTCAGATGCGGGTGGGTGTAGCTGTGGTTGCCTACCCACATGCCGGCACTGACCTGCGCCTTGACCCGGGCCGGGTAGGCGGCGGCGTGCTGGCCCTGGTTGAACATGGTGGCCCGCAGCCCGTTCCGGGTGAGCGCGTTGAGCAGGGCCGGAGTGCTGTTGGACGGTCCGTCGTCGAAGGTGAGCCCGACGTACCCGTTGCAGGCGGCGGCCTGCGCCGGGGCGGCGGCGTCGACGGTGAGGGCGCCGACGGCGAGTGTGACGACGGCGAGCAACGACAGACGTGGTGTGGCCTTCATGAAGAACGGTCCTCCGGTCTTGGGGGATCGAGGGGGGCAGGGAGGCAGCCGCCCCCCTCTCCGAACTGGCCTATCTCACCGTGATGTTGGAGCTCCCGCTGCTCTGGTATCCCTCGGTGGCGAGGATCATGTAGTACTTGAAGCTCCCCAGGGGCATTCCGGCGCGGGCCCAGGCGTCGAAGTGGTTGCCGGTGGTGATGGTGCCGCCGGTCCGCTTCGACTGCCGCACGCTCCAGTACTGGTTGAACGTGCGGGTGCCTTCGACGGACGGGGCGTTGTAGCGGGTGGTCTGGTAGATGTCGTACGTGCCGCCGTCGCTGGTGACAGTGCCCTTGTACGTGCCGGTGGGCCGGTAGGTGCCCCAGTTGTCGACGACGTAGTACTCGACGAGTGGGTTCGACGTCCACCCGTAGAGCGTCAGGTAGCCGTTGCCGGACGGGCTGAAGCTGCCGGAGTAGGTCACGGTCCGGCGTGAGCCGTTGCTCCAGCCCTTGCCGGCGACGAAGTTCCCGGTGTTTCTCCACGAAGTGCTGTAGTTCCCACCGGAGTTCAGGGTCATGGAGACCGTGCCCTGGCTGTCCGTCCAGAACGAGTAGTAGTACCCGTTGTCGGTTCCGGTCTGGTTCGTACTGATGACCGTGGCCGCCTCGGCGGTGCCAGGCAGGGCCAACGTGGCCCCGGTGGCCAGCAGCAGGGTGCAGACGCTGCGGCGCGTCGGGTTCGCGGGTCCGTCGTTCATGAGCGTGCTTCCTCCTCGTCGTCGTGAGGCCGACGGGGCCGGGCACCAGCCCGCGTCGACAGCGGTTGAGCTCTGCCAACGGCGAACAGTTTTGGTATGACCCTGCCAACTGTCAACTGTTTCGGCACTTGTTTCGAAACATTCGTTGGGCTCGGTCGTTTCCTTGAGAGCATTTCTCCTGGTTATGGCCGCACTCAATGAAGTGAATCGACATTGATCGTCAACGCCCACTATGGCGAGATCAAAGCTCGATTCCATATCGCCGAATGTTTCGAAGGGCAGGCTCGGGCAGGCTCGGGCAAGCTCGTTGTGGACGGCTGCGGGGTGCGGGACGCGCCGGCCCAAGCGGCCCCGTGGGTACACCTTCTGTAACCGTTCCAGTTCGATCTGTTGACACCCCACCCGCTTCCCCTTAACGTCGCGCCAATATTTCGAACATGTGACCATATTTCGAACGTGGGAAAGGCGGGTGCTCTGTGCGCTGCCGGAATCAGCACGCACGTGGTCGGAACGCGGCACCGATTCGAACCGCTGATCCGTCACGGTGCACGGCCCGGTCTGAAGTTCGGTCTGAAGTTCGGTCTGAAGGTCGGTCTGTCCGGGGCGCCTGGGGGGCCACCTGCGCGGCACCCATGTGCGGGACCTGACCCTCGACACCGCCCGGGAGCGGATGCGGCGCGTCCCCTTCGTTCTCGACCCGCCCGCCGACTCCCCGGCCCGCTCCACCGCTTCCCCTCGACGTCTGAAACGCCGCCATCCCCTCAAAGACGAGAAGGACAAGGAACGAATCACCATGTTCAATCGAAGAACCGTCCTCGCCGGAGCCGCCTCCCTCGGTCTCACCCTGTCCGCCTGCGGTAAGGGCAGTGAGAACGGCTCAGAGGACAGCTCCGAGGGCGGCACCGTCGGCATCGCCATGCCGACCCGGTCCTCCGAACGCTGGCTCACCGACGGCAAGAGCGTCGTCGACGGCCTCAAGGCCCGGGAGTACAAGACCAAGCTGGTGTACGGCGACGACGACCCGAAAGCCCAGGTCTCACAGATCGGGAAACTGATCCAGCAGGGCGTCGACGCCCTGATCATCGCGGCCATCGACAACAAGTCGCTGAACGGGGTGCTTCAGCAGGCCGCCGACGCGGACATTCCGGTGATCTCCTACGACCGGCTCATCCTCGGCACCAAGAACGTGGACTACTACGTTTCCTTCGACAACGAGATGGTGGGCATGATCCAGGCCCACTACATCATCGACAAGCTCGGCCTGGAGGACGACAAAGGCCCGTTCAACATCGAGTTGTTCGCCGGTTCCCCCGACGACAACAACACCAAATACTTCTTCGACGGTTCGATGACGCACCTGCGGCCGTATCTGGACAGCAGGCAGTTGGTCGTCCGGTCCGGCGAGACCGAGCTGAAACAGATCACCACCCCGCGCTGGGACGGGCCCACCGCGCAAAGACGCATGAGCGGCCTCCTCAGCAAGTGGTACCGCACCGAGCGGGTCGACGCGGTCCTGTCGCCGTACGACGGCATCTCGAGGGGCGTCCTGTCCGCGCTGAAGTCGGGCGGCTACGGCTCCGGCATCAAGCCCCTCCCCACCATCACCGGCCAGGACGCCGAACTGGCTTCGGTGAAGTCGATCATCGCGGGTCAGCAGTCGCAGACCGTCTACAAGGACGTCCGCCGGCTCGCCGAGGCCGCCATCACCATGGTCGACGACATACTCAACGACAGGGTGCCGTATGTGGACGACTCCACGGGTTACAAGAACGGCGTGAAGGCCGTGCCCGCCGTTCTGCTGCAGCCCACGAGCGTCGACAAGACCAATTACGACGTCCTTGTCACGGACGGCTACTTCACCGCCGCCGAGCTCAAGTAGCGGCACGGGCTCCACACGACGACGCCTGCACGACGCTCTTCAGTCCGAGTACACCCACCGGCCTGGGACAGCGTCCCCTTCTTCGCGCACCGCACGGGTTCTGGAAGCGCAGAGGCCCCTCCGTGATCTGGACGGAGGGGCCTCTGAACAGCCATGTGCCTGTGCCCCGGCAGGATTCGAACCTGCGACACCCGCTTCAGGAGTTTTCCTTGGGCGGGGCTGTGACCCGCGGAAACGTCGACTGTGGGGTGCCTGGCCCGGGAAAACATCTCTCCGTAGTTCTCACGTGTTCGTGGGGCTTCCCGAACCCTGGAGCGTGCAATACCGGAGCCTGGGCATCCGTGTGATCAACAGACCGTGGCCGCGGGTGGATCCCATCGGCGGGTGCGGGGCACCGCAGGGGAGATGCCGTAGTCCTTCTTGAGCTGTTCGGGGATGGCGTAGTGCATGACGCGTCCGCGGGTGAGGGAGGACAGTTCGAAGACGGTGGTGAGGTGGCCGAGGCGGTCCAGGGCCCAGGCACCGAGAGGGGAGCGGTCCTCGATGGTCTCCAGGACGCCGAGGAGGTGGGGCACGGCTTTGACGACGGTGTCCCACGGCGTGTGCGGTACGTCGAGCCAGTCGGCGCAGGTGTTGCCGATGAGGTGGCGGATCAGAGCGGAGACGATCGGGTCGAAGAAGGTGCCGGGCACGATCTCCTCGTAGAGGTCGATGAGCTGCCGGGTCAGCTGCGCGCCCTCTTCGGAAGGCCCCATGTGCCGGATCATGTACAGGTCGAGGAACCGGCGGGCCTCGTCGAGGGTCCGGGGGACCGCGTCCTGGTCGACGCCGAGCATGGCTCCGACCACCCGCCACGCGTAGTAGTAGGCTTCCGCGCCTTCCTGCGACATGTGGATGCCAAGGCGGTGCAGGCTGTCCAGCACGAGCAGGGAGAAGAACATCTGCCCGCCGATCATGTCCTCCTGGCAGATCGGCACCCCCAGAGCGTCGGCGTCCCATCGGTTCTCGCGCGCCAGGTGGTGGCGGATGGAGGCGTGCAGGAGGCGGACCTTCTGGGCGGAGGGGATGAAGCGGCCGCCGGCTTCGAAGGCGTCGGGCTGCATCAGGTAGACGGTGAACTGGCCTGTCTCCGCCATCCGTTTGGAGGGGTACTTCAGTCCGTGGGTGGCCGACAGCAGCTTCGCCACGTGCGGTACGACGTAGCAGGCGGGCATGGAGGCGAAGGACAGCGCGGTGGAGATGTGCACGTTGTTGTCGATGAAGAACAGCCGGGCCTTCTCCATCTCCGACCAGTCCACCCAGGCCGGCGGGACACGGGTGGCATCGAGGTACTCCCGGGCGACGTCGGGCAGACCGTCCGGGAGGGGAGCGCCGGCGGTGGAGACGTAGCGCATCAGGGTGTTGAACGTGCCCACCTGGCCGCGTTCGAAGAGCGTGGCGACGGTGGCGTCGGCGAGTTCGTCACCGGCCTGCCGCAGGGCGTCCATCGACGCGTCGGTGTACGTCATCGTCATGGCAGGTCTCCGTGGTGGCTGAGTTCTCAGAACTGGCGGTCCGCCGCGGAGCGGGCCAGTGCGGTCAGGGCGGTGTGGGCAGGGGCCGGTACGTCCAGCTCGTCGAGGGCACCGAGCGACTCCTCCACCCGGACGCCGATCATGTCCTCGATGCGGTCGGGTGCCCTCAGCACGCGCATCACCTCGCGGACCGTGTCCAGGGCATCCGAGTCCAGGCGGCGTCGGCCCAGCAGGGCGCGCAACCGCGCGCGGTCGTCCTCCCCGGCCAGGCGCCAGGTCTCTGCCAGCAGGGCCGTGGGCCGGTGGCCCTCCACATCGTCGGCGTTGGCCTTGCCGGTGCGCTCCGGGTCTCCGAACAGACCGAGCAGGTCGTCCCGCAGCTGGAACGCCTCGCCCAGCGGCACCCCGTACGCGGAGTAGCCCTCGCGCAGTCGTGGGCCGGCCCCGGCCAGGGCGCCGCCGATCAACAGGGGCTGCTCGACGGTGTACTTGGCGGTTTTGTAGCGGATCACCTTCAGCGACGCCTCGGTGTCCGGACCGGCTCCGGTACGCAGGATCTCCAGGCACTCGCCCGCGACCAGTTCCCGGGCCATCACCGACCACAGGGGACGGGTACGGGCGAGGTACGCGGCGGGCAGGCCGCTGGTGGCGAACAACTGCCCGGCCAGCGCCATCAGCAGATCTCCCACCAGCATCGCCAGCGACTTTGCCGCCGCCGCGCCGCGCGGACGACGCCGTACGGCATCGCGCAGGGCGACGTGGGCCGTGGGGCGCCCGTGCCGCAGCGGACTGTCGTCGATGAGGTCGTCGTGCACGACCGCTGCGGCGTGCACCAGCTCCATGGACGCCGCGGCCCGCACCAGCGCGTCGCTGTCCGGCTGGCCCACCGCGCGCCAGCCCCAGTAGCAGAACGCGGCGCGCAGCCGTTTGCCCTCCGCGACCGCGGCCTCCACCTGCTCGGCCACCGGGCCCAGGAGCGGATCGATCGCAGCGAACTGATCGGCTTCCTGGGCGACGAACCGGCGCAGCACCTCGTCGATGCGGACCTTGAACGCGACCGGCTCCCACCAGTCAGTCATCATCGGCGCTCCGCCGAGCCGACACGTGCCGGGCGAGGATCTCCAGGTGGGCCGGGGGTGCGGCCGCGTACCGGTCCAGCACCAGGCGTCCACGCGCCGCGAGGTCGTGCTCGGCCTGCGCGGCGAGCTCCGCGGCATCCGAGCGGCGCAACAGCCCCCGCACCGCGCCGACGGCCGAACCCAGCGTGCTCACGGTCAGATCGGCCAGCCCGGCCACCAGCAGCAACGCCTGCTCGTCCAGGCTTTCGCGCCGTCCCGTTCCTCGCGCCATGCTCTTCCCCACCCCAGCCCATCCGGGCGGCGCCGGTCACACGCCGTCCCTCCGAGCATCGCGTCACATCCGGCGTGGGTCTGGAAGAACTCACGATCGGGTGATCACATCGCTCGATCGTGCGGATCGCAGCTGCGGTGGCCCCGGACTCGTCAGTCCGGGGCCGGGCTGGTCACTGTGGCGGTTCCGCCGCCCACGCCTACACGGTCGCTCGGCCGTCCTCACTGCGGCCGATACTCAGCCGGCCTCCCACCCGGGCCAGGCGCTCGGCCATGGCCGGCACGCCCTGGTGCGTGCCCCTCTCGTGGAAGATCACTGGGCATGTGGCATCCATGTGGCATGGGGTCATGAAAGCGGCCCCCCGTTCGACAGGAACGGGGGGCCGTCAATCCTCTGACCTGCTGTGCAAGCTGTGCCCCCGGCAGGATTCGAACCTGCGACACCCGCTTTAGGAGTGGGATCGAATCCTTGCCGAAGAGTGCTCGCACCTGCCGCGTACTGCTGTTCTGCCTGGTCAGCGCCATGGGACATGACTCCTGCTTCGGCCCGGGATCACCTGTGCTGCGCCGTCCGCTCACGCATCGCTCACGCAAGCAGCCTCTCGAATGGGCACCGTTTGAGGCGAGTTACGTCCCTGAGCTTCGTTGGCGGGGAAGCAGGGCCACAGAACTTCGAGGTAACGGCGTACCCGTTGTGAGACCACGAATCACCGAGCTGGATGCAGCAAGTGCGGGGCATGAGCCTTGACGGCTTCCAGAAGTTCCTTCTTCGACGGATTCACCATGGCCCGTCCCGCCACGGTCACCGTAGGCACGGTCTCGTTCCCGTCTGCGACCGAGCGGACGAACGCCGCAGCATCCGGGTCCCTCCAGATGTTCACGGTGGTGTACCGCAGTCGGGTAAAGCGCAGACGCAGTAGCAACTTCATGCAGTACGTGCACATAGGGCGCCAGTAGACGACCACACCGTCATGTTCCTGGGTCACGGATTCCCCTAGTTTCCTTGGGTGTTGGACTGAGCCTAGGCGAGGCGCCCGTCGGTGTCGGGGTTGATCCATTGTTATCCACGCCAGTCTGACTGGCGCCCGGTTGGCCACTCCGATCGAGCTGGCCCGCTACCGCTTCCGGGTCATCGACCGCTCGCGATGACATCGACGGTGTCTATGGCCTGGGTAGCGACCAGCTCCCGATATTCGAGACAGCGCGTCATCAGCGTGGCATGGTCTCCGGCGTCCACGACACCTCCCGCCGCCATCATGATCACGTGATGGGCGTGCTGGACGGTCGACAGGCGGTGGGCGACAACGATCACGGCGCGACTGGTGGCCAGTTCGTCCACGACGGCGCGGAGCCGTTGTTCGTTGATGCCGTCAAGCTGGCTGGTTGGTTCGTCCAGCAGCACGATGTCTGCGTCTGAGAGCAGGGCACGGGCCAGCGCCATGCGCTGGCGCTGGCCGCCTGAGAGGTCGATTTCGCGACCGAGTGGCGTGTCGAGGCCCTGAGGAAGGGCAGCGATGTCGTCGGTGAGGTCCACTGCGTCCAGGGCGGCGGTCAGCCGATCGTCGGCGGCCGGCGTGGTACGGCCGAGCTGTAGGTTCTCGCGCACGGTGGCTTCCAGCGACGTGAATGCCTGGTCGACGTATGCGATGCGCGCCCGCATCGCGTCGAGGGGCCAGTCCTCGGCGCCGTGACCGAGAACGCTGATGCGCCCGGAGGCAGGGTGGACGAATCGGTCGATGAGAGAGAGGGCCGTGGTCTTACCGGCTCCCGAGGGACCGACTATCGCGGTGAGCCCGACGCGCGGTGTGGTAAAGGAGACGTTGTGCAGGGCAGATCCGGTCGCGCCGGGGTGGGTGTATGACACGGCGTCGAAGTTGATGGAGGGTGCTCCGGGCACTGGGGCCGGGGCGGACGGGCGGGACGACGTCGTCTCGGTCTCCAAGGGGAGGGATAGCAACTCGTTGCACCGCTCCCGAGCGGCCAGGCCCGCCTGAAGGCGGCTGAATCCGGTGGTCAGTGCAGTGGCTGGCGGGATCGTCTGCAGAAGGTAGAGCAGGAACGCGGCGAACTCCGCCATCTGTAGATCACCGGCAGCCATACGGGTGCCACCCGTGAGGATCACCGCGATGAGGGCGACCTGGTTCCCGAGGGCCGTTATCGCGGGGATCACCGATTGCAGGCGGGCCCCGTGCAACGACACGGTCCGAAGTTGTTCGGCATCACCCGCCAGGGTACGGGCTGCCAGAGACTCGGCCCGGTACGCCTTGATGGTGGTGAGCGCATCGAGGTTGGATGTGAACCTCTGGGCAATCTTTCCGATGGCGACCTGCTGACCGGTGACATTGGATTTAACCCGGGCCAGGATCAGGGAGATCACGATGGTCACGAGCGCGAGTGAGGCGACAGTGACCAGAGTGAGAACCCAGTCGATCCACACCATCACTACAAGCGTGAACCCCACGGTCAGGGCGGCGAGGGGCAACTGAGCTCCCAGATCGACGACTTGCCGTAGCAAGAGGGCGTCTGAGGTGATGCGGGCGGTCAGGTTGCCGGCTCCCTGGGCACGCACCGTCGCCAAGGGAAGACGCATGGTGTGGCCCATAATGCGGGCGCGCAGCCGGTAGATCATGTGCTCCCCGGCTCGGGCGATGAGAAATCCCGAGACCGCTTGGGTCACGGCTCCGCCGATCGCCGCCGCACACATCAACAGCACAGGAGTGAGCATCGACTGATGGGTAGCGAAGTCCGTGATGATCTCTTTGACGAGCAGAGGTACGGAGAGGGCTGCGGCGGTTGCGACCAGGGCAAGCAGGAGCGCGGCGGCCAACTGGCCAGGGAAGGCTGCCAGTTCACGGCGCAGCCGGATACGTCCCGACGCGGCGTCTGTAACTTGAGGTAGGTGATCGTGATGTGTTGTCAAGGGATCTCTCCAGCGCTGCTGAGGTGGCGGTCGTGTCTCCCGATAGCGGGTCATGTCAGGTGGGTTACCTGATGGATCAGGTACTGGTCAATTTGCCGTTCCGTCTGGACCTCAGCGCGAGGTGCGCTTCGCCCAGCGCGGTTTTTAGGCCCTTGATCTGTTCCAAGAGTTCGCGTTCACGTCGCGCGGCTTCTGTCTGCCGCACGGAGGGTTGGAGTCCGCGATGACCGGCTTCGATGAACTGACGACGCCATACGGACACCGCCTGTGGCGAGACCCCTGCCTCGTTCGCCGCGTGGGACAAGGTGGTGCGGCCCGAAAGGAGATCGAGAACGATGCGGGCCTTGTCTTCAGGAGGTATGACGGGTTGCCGTGGCACAGGCGACTCCCAGAGATCGGCGACGAAGTCGAAACAAGGGACAGGGGACGTGTGTGCTCATGCCGTTGGCAGTGCTGACATCCCGTCGCTGTCGAGTAAGTCCGCGAGCATCGGGATGTAACCGTGCAGCTGCGGGTTCCAGCCGACGTAGGCGGCGAAGTCGTGTGCGTGCGTGACGACGCGGACCACCGCACCGGCGGCCAACGTGTCGCGATCCCAGGCTGGCCCGTAGCGCGAGAGGAAGCCGTCCCGGAGCGAGTCGAGCACAGGCAGCTCGATGCGGCGCCGCTCGGCCGCCAAGGCATACTCGGTGAGTTCACCTAGCAGGCACGCGAGGTCGGTCTCCGGGCGCCCCTGGGCCGCCTCGACACCTGACAGCACAACGGCGCCCGGCTTGGTGTCCGGGGCATCGGCCACGATGATGCTGCCGAGCGAGAACCAGCCATGCACCACCGTGGTCCGGTCCTCCGGTCCTGGACGCAGCATGTGGTGAGTGAAGTCGCGCAGCTTCTCCCACCTGCCGGGCCCCAGTTGGGTCCGCAGCCGGTAGTGGAATCCCGCGCCAGCGCGGGGGGCTCGGCCGCTGTCCAGCCAGGCCATCAGCCGCGTTGGCCCGGGAGGCGGCGGGTAGTGGCTGGGCGGGTCAGCGCTGTCCTGCTGGTCATGTAGTACCTGGAGCCGACAGCCGAGATGGCTGATGATCTCCTGGAGCCGTGCGGTGGGGACATCCTCGGTCAGCACCAGGTTGCCGAGGCTGCTGCGGCCAGCGACTTCCCAGCGGTATTCCCCTGCTTCAGAGACCGTGGGAGCCGCGAAGCGTATGTGTGGACTCGATGCGGCCCGGAGCCGGCGGACGAAGCCCGACCGCACCGGGGGATAGGTACCGGGGTGACTGCTGCCGGGGGTGCGCTGCCAGTGGATGCGTCCGTCTGGCAACGCTGTCACACGGGTCGTCTGAAGGCCGGTGCCGAAACTCTCCAGCACCCGGTGTTCTTCCTGGCGATCTCCGAGGTCTGTCATGCGGCGGACTCCGTCCAGGAACGCAGGTCTTCCAGCGCGCTGATGGCGTGTGGCAGGAGGGCGGCCGTGCCAATCCCCACCTCGCCGCTCGACATGCTTGCTCCGCGGATCGGGGGCAGGACGGTGACGTTGTCGCGCTCGGACAACTCGACGATGTGCCGACGGTAGGCGGGGTTGGAGTGCCCGTTCGGAGGGAGGGCCGGGCAGACCACGATGGGAGCGCGGGTGCACTGGAGAGCGAGGAGAGTCGGGGTGTCGGCGAGACCGAGAGAGAAGCGGGCGACGAAGTGCATGGTGGCCGGGTGGACGAGGACCGCGTCAGGCCAGGAGGCCAACTCAACGTGGAGAGCACCGTCAGGTTCGTCAGGCCAGGCGTCCACCATCGGGAGCCCGGCACCCGCCGTGGCCGCGATGGCCGTGGGGGTGGCGAAGCGGCGTGCTGAGGGGGTGATTACGTAGCGGAGTTCGGTACCGGGATAGCTCGTGCGCAGCCATTTCAGCCACATGGGCAGGAACATGGTCTGCACACCGCCGGTCGCCAGATAGAGCAGACGCTTGGCGTGGAAGGCCGGTGGCTCGGCGGGGATGAAAGGCTGTGGCTCGTTCACCGGGAGCCTCGCTTTTCGACCGCGGCGAGGATCAAGGACAAGTCCCGCAGGGCTGCGCCGGGGCCTTCGGCCAAGTGGACTCCGCCGACGTTGACGATGACCTCTTCGACGCCAGCCGCATGGTGAGCATCTAGCGTCGCGGCGATCTCGTCGGGCGTGCCAGTGGCGATCACGCCGTGTTCGACCAGCAACGACGTCCCTTTGCGAGGGTCGGACGGATCGACGGACAGGCCCGCCTGGTTCAGCATGTCGCAGTAATGAGGTGTCGAGAGATGGGTCCCAGCCGCGTGGAACGCGATCTGCCCCAGGTCCCGTCGGGGCCGGCTCACCGCGCAGTGGACGATGGCGGCGATGCGTGGAGCGGTCCGTTGCGCCTGAGTGGCCGCAGAAGAGATGGCCGGGGCGATGCGGTCCCGGATATACGTGTCCGGGGTGAGCCAGGTGAGAGCCCAGTCCGCGATCTCCCCGGCGAGCCGCGCCATGGGTTCACGTAGGACACCGAGCCCGATCTCCACCGGGGCGTCGGGCAGCGGTGGCAGCGCCAGCCCATCGGTCGGCCACAGGCCGCCACTTTCGACGACGGTTCCGCCGTCGAGGAGAGTCCGCATCATGGCCGCGTAGCGGCGGGTGGCGGTGATGGGGGCACGATAGGGCACACCGAGCAGGCTCCGTTGCATGCTCGCGGCGGCCGGTCCGATGCCCGCGATGTAGGGGCGCCCGGAGAGGGCGGCAACGGAGCGGGCGTGCAGGGCGGCCGTCATCGGATGGCGCATCGGCATCAACGTGACCGCTGAGCCGAAACCGATGTCGAGCCCCATTCCGGCCAGCGCGCCGAACACGTGGTGTGTCTCGATGGCCAGGGATTGCCCCAGCCACAGACGGCGAGCGGAGGTGTTCTCGGCGACGCGGGCGTACGGTACGACGGACCCGATAGCGGCGGGCATTGCTGGATAGAAGACGCTGGTTGTGGGCATCCGTTGGTCCCCTCGTGCGTGTTGGATGCTGATGTCATGACAGTGACGCCGTGGTCGTACGACAGCGGCTTCTAAAACCACCTGTCGGGGAGTTCCGTTGCGTTGCCGCAGACGACACCGCTCATGCGATCGGGGCCGTAGAGAGCAGCCGCCGCCCGGACTTCGGCGTGTGTCAGCCGGGCGATGCGTTCGAGGATGTCGGCTATGCCCGAAGCGGGAATTCCTGACGTCAGATACGACAGCACGCAGGCCGCCCGCCCCCCTTGCGACCCGAGGCTGAGAGCATGCTTTCCAGTGATATATCCGATCGCCGCCTCGCGTTCACGGTCAGTGGGGCCGGCGGCGGCGAATTCCTCCAGCAACCGAGCCAGATGGGACATGGCTTCAGCGGTGCCGGAGGAGCTGACATCGGCCTCGATGACGAGGACGTCGTCGTCCAGATGGTCGGTGACGGAGGCGAGGGCGCGATAGGCCAGTCCGTGTTCCTCCCTCAGCACGGCGTTGATGCGGGAGGAGAAGGCGCCGCCCAGGATCAGTGAGGCGATCTGAGCGGCGGCGAAGCCGGAGCGGTTCGTACGGGAAATGGACTCTGCGGCCAGGCGGATGTGAGACTGCTGCCATCCTGGACGGTGATGCGTCACGATGCGATACCCGGCCGCACGGGCTGGTCGGCCGGTGGTGTCCTCCCGTGCCGCAAGCGGCGGTTCGATCCAGACACTGAGTGCCCTTTCGAGGCAGTCGAAGGTGCGTTCTTCATCGATGTCGCCGACCACGACCAGCTGCGACCGGCCGGGGGAGATGCACTCGGAATGCGCCGCTGCGACCTGCCGAGCGGACACCTCGGCCACGTCGTCCGGGTCCGGGGACGGATCGGCGAACGGCGGTGGCTGCTCGTAGAACTCCCCCCACAGACGGCGTGCGGAGTCGGCGGCGGGCTGGGCCGTGACCAGGGACGCCTGTTGGCCGGCCTTCGAGGATGCGATGCGGACCCGGTCGTCGGTGTACTGGGCGCCCACAACGGCGGCGAGAGTGTCGGCCAGCAAAGGCAGCAGATCGGCAGTACACGTCAGCGAAAGGATCAGCCACTGTCGCTTGCGACTGATGGCCACAGTCCCGCCAAACTGCTCGAAGTACGTGCACGCGGGCAGATCGGGCCAGCACGCGGCCAGCACATCGCACACCGCCAGGTCGAACCGGTCGCGCAGCACCAGCGGTATCGCGAGATGGGCCTGCACCAAGGGAACGGTGGCCAGGGCCGACGCCGTGATCGTCAGCCCGTGCGGTCCATGGTGCGTCGCGAGGTCCGGCATGCGCACGGCGGTCGGCATCATGCGGCAGTCTCCTTCGCTTCCTCGGGGATCAGGGCCAGCACTGCGCGTCCGTTCGGCTGAGCGAGGGCTGCAGCCGCCGTCGCAAGCGAGTCCGTCTTAGTCCTGGCTACTGCCCGGGCCAGCTCCTCAGCGATGCCGGGCTGGTCGAAGAGCAAAGCGCCGCGGGCCAGAGATCGCACCCGATGCGCGAGGGAGTCCAGATTTTGGTAGTGCCTGCTCACTGCAGTGGCTATGGCCCGCTGGGTTTCCACACCGCGAGCTGCACCGTCTGCCACTTTGGCTGCCTGCTCTGTGACGAGGGAGACGACCTCGTCCGCCAGACCCGGCGGGTGGTGGACGACGATCACGAACGTGTCGGGGTCCTTGACCATCAGAGGTCCGAACAGCCCTGTGGCGGAGTCCACTTGAGCCCCCAGTGGGGCAAGGGCCGACCGGAGCCGGGCGCCTGCGCCGCTGGTGAGCAGATGGGACAACGCGACGTGCGCCGCGTAGGTGCTCAGGTCAGTCGCGGCGTCCGGCAGCCGACAGCCCATGGCGAGGGCCGGGCGTGGTGCCAATGGGTCGTAGCACGTCCCGGACAACGGCTCATGGCCGAGGGGTTCCGAGATGTCTGGCAGGTGCGGCACGGTTCGGGCCGGTACCCGCGCGAAGCAGCGCTGTGCTGCTTCCAATGCCTTGCGTGGATCGATGTCGCCGCACATGGCCAGGACGGCGTTCCCCGGCGCGTAGAAGGCGTCGAAGAATTCGGCGCAGTCCGTCACAGTCGCTGCGTTCAGGTCGGTCAGCTCGCCGTATCCGTTGTGGGCATTCTCCCACTTGCGGTAGAGAACCGACGGCAGGACTGTCCAGGGGAACCCCCCGTAGGGCCGACCGGCGACCTGGAGTCGTATCTCTTCCTTGACGACGTCCCGCTGGGTGTCGAGCGCATCCTGCGTGACATCGAGGAAACCCATCCGGTCGGCTTCCAACTCCAGGACGTGTTCCAGGGCACTGGAAGGCACCACCTGGTAGTAATCGGTTGAGTCGGGGAAGGTGTTGGCATTGACTGTCCCGCCGAAAGCCTGGATGCGGGCGAAGTGCTCCCCACGTGACACGTTCCGCGAACCCTGAAACATCATGTGCTCAAAGAGGTGGGCGAATCCGGATCGTGAGCGGAATTCGGTACGGAAGCCAACCCGGTAGTTTACGGATATACCGACACCGGAAATCCCGTGAAGTTTCTGGGCGATAACGCGCAGCCCGTTCTTCAGCGTTGTGTGATGTATCGCATCCGCCATGTCCGAGATTAGATCCCACCCTCACAGGTGGATCAACTATTTCTTGAACTCTCAGGCGACGGAACCTGCGTGGACGCTGGGCTGGAGCCTATGCAGGGTCAATCAACATTGAAAGTTGAACGTTGCTGCGCCATCAAGTGGATCCTTAGGGTCCCGACTCATGGTGAAAAGTATCTCTGCCCGAGAACGGGCGCCTGGGGTCCAACCGGTTGACCTTGCAGACGTCCCCTACGTTGATGAGTTGCTGATCCGGCTCGGGGTGGGACGTTTCGACCCCACGACAGTCGGCAGTGTCCTGGGACGCAACGACAACTGGGTGGGTACGACCGCCGGCGGTACGCCAGTGTTCGTCAAGCGGCTCACCGAGGGAGACCGCGCCGTCCGCATGAGGCGGACGGAGACGATCTGCGCCGCCGCCCGCGGCAGGTTGGACACCCCTCGGTTGATCGGCACCGACCCGGACCACGCATTGCTGGTGTTCGAATACCTGCCCAGCGCGGAGACCGGTGCCGATCTGGCTGCCGACGACTCCTTCGACGAAACCCTGTGCGACCGCATCGGCTCGGCACTGGCTGCCGTGCACGGCCTGGACGCGGAAGGGTTCGACACCAGCGAGCACCCGCTGCCGCCGGTCGCGAATCTCGATGCCCTCCCGCTCCGGTACTACACACAGGCGTCGGCCGCCGAACTGGCGATGTGGCGGCTGTTGCACGCCGACGCACCACTCGCACAAGCGCTCAGGGAACTGCGTTCGTCGGACGTCGAGCGGACACCGTCCCGCACCCCGATCCACGGCGACGTACGCCTCGACCAGTTCCTGCTCGCGGACGGCACTTTGTACGTGACCGACTTCGAGGAGTCGAGGATGGGCGACCCGGCACGGGACATCGGCGCGTTTGCCGGGGAATGGCTCTACCAGGCCGCCGCCGCCATACCCCTGACCCTGGCCGACGCGTCGCCCCTCGGCCACACCGCTACGCACGAGGAGATCATCGCCACGGGCGTCGTAGAGATAGAGCAGCGCAGCCCGAATGTCCGGCACTTCTTCCGCTCTTACCTTGACGCGGCGCCCACGCCGGTTGCCGAGGACAAGGAGCTCGGGGTGAGGGCAGCGGCCTACGCCGGCTGGCACATGCTGGACCGGATGCTGGCCACCGCGGCGCGCTCGGCCACCTTGTCGCCGATCACCAAGGCAGCAGCGGGCATCGGTCGTACGGTGCTCTTGTCTCCAGCCGACTTCACTTCGTCCCTGGGCTTGGAGGCTTGACATGTCACGCGGCAACTTGCAACTGGCTGAAAAGATCACCGCTCTCCTCGACGACATCACCGTCACCGACGGCGGGCTGAAGGCCGAGGCTGCAGGAGAGATCCACGAAGGCAGCAACCCACAGACCGTCGCGCGCAAACTCGGAGCCGCGCTGTACCAGACACTGCACAGCGGACGGGACAGGCCCCTCGACGTCAACCTGCGGACGTTTCGCGAACGCGCCTTCGACGAGGCGCTGGACGAGGCGACCGGGCAGCGGACCACTGCCGTCTCCGGACGGGTTCTCGGCACTGACGACGACGGCACGCTCGTGGAGTTCGACGGGCTCCGGGTGCGGGTTCCCCACAGTTCGGTCGCCGAAGGATCCGGCGACACGGCCACGGTCGTCCTGCCGTGCGCGCGGCCCGGGCTGTCTCCCGGCTTCTTCCTCGCTTCGTCGAGTAGGGGGCCGAGCACCGGAGGCGGTCCGCTGCTCAGACTCTACGGACGTCTGGACGATGCCGATGCCGCGCCCGGCGTATGGCGTGAACTGGTGGCGTTCCTGGAGGACGCCGGTGTCCCATGGCGGGCGAAGATCTCCTCGACGCGTCTGCTGTACCCGCGCAATGACGCCGTCGTCGTCTACCTGCCGCGCCCGGCGTGGCGTGTGGCCCGCCCGTGCGCCGAACTGCTCCAGGACACCGGCCTGCTGGGCGACGGCGTCTCGCCGTTCACTCACGCGGTGACCGGTTCAGTGGGCTGCGCGTTCGAACCGGACGACAAGAGGCCGTCCCGACGGGACCTGAGCTTCGGCCAGCATCGCACGCAGATATTCGCCGAGGCGCTGGTCAGGCACGCCGCACAGCCCGCTGGTGAACAGGAACCTGTGACAGACACCATCGCCGCGGCTTTCGTGGATGCCGGGATCGACCCGCTCGAACCGGCCCGGAACCTGTCCTCGCCGGTCGTGGACGTTCTGCGGTCCTACTGAAACCTTCGAAAAAGAAAGGCTGGGGAACATGCCAGACGCAATAGATGCACAGGGCACGTATGACGTGGTGGTCGTGGGCGGAGGGCCGGCCGGCTCCACCGCAGCCAGTCTCCTGGTCAAACGCGGTCACCGCGTGTTGGTGCTCGAACGGGAGAGTTTTCCCCGCTATCACATCGGCGAGTCCCTGGTCACCGGCATGATCCCGGTGATGGAGGAGTTGGGCGTCGTCGACGAGCTCGAAGCCAGGTTCAACCCCAAGAGGGGCATCACGCTTGTCTGGGGGAACGATCCCCAGCCGTGGCGCACAGACTTCGCCGCAGCCGGCGGTGCCTATGACCACTCCTGGCACGTCACACGCAGCGAGTTCGACGAGCTCCTGCTGAACAACGCCAGGAAGCTCGGCGCGCAGGTCGTTGAGGAGGCCCAAGTCACCGAAGTACTCACCGACAGCGGTGGAGCGGTGGCGGGTGTGGCGTACACGCACCAGGGGCGCACACACCGGGTGGGAAGCCGGTTCGTCGTCGACGCTTCCGGACAGAACCGGACCGTCACCCGGAAGCTGACCCAGGTGTCCTGGCAGGAGGACCTGCGCAACGTCGCAGTCTGGGGCTACTTCGCCTCCTACAAGCCGATCGAGGCGCCTGGCGACATCCTGGTCGAGGCCATCGAAGGTGGGGGCTGGATGTGGGGAATCCCGCTGTCGGAGACCGAACTGAGCCTTGGCTATGTCCTGTCCGTAGATAAGATGACGGAAGCTACCCGCCAAGGGCGATCCCAGCGCGAGGTGTTCACCGAGGGACTCGCTGCGAGCCGGGTCGCGAAGACGATGGTCGATGCGGGCGACATCGGTGAGTTGCGTACGACGCGTGACTGGTCGCACGTCAGCGATCGGTTCCACGGCCCGGGCTGGGTGGCGGTGGGCGACGCGGCGTGCTTCATCGACCCGTTGTTCTCCTCGGGTGTGTGGCTGGCCACCTCCGGCGCGTGGCTGGCGTCCCGGGCCATCGATGCTGCCCTGAGTGACCCGGTGCAGCAGGATACGGCGCTGGAGCGGTTCGACGGCGTCTACCACCAGCTCTTCAACGACATCCTGGGTTATGTGCGGTACTTCATGAACCCGAATCGGCTGCGCGAGGACTACCTCGAACGTGCTCAGCAGGTGACTCGGATGTATACGGAGAATTCGCGGGTCGGATTCATCTCGCTGATCTCCGGAATCAAGGCACTGCCGGAGCTTGTCAGCTTCGACCCCATGGGGCTGGAAGGAATGCAGGAGATCCTGCAGGCTCGCGCAGCTGCCGTCGCCAAGGAAGAGTGACATTCGACCCCTGTCAACCTTCGGCTGTAAGTTTCGTTTGGTAGCCCAAAGACCGAGGTCAGCGGCTCACCGAATAAATGAGGCCGCACCAAATCCCTCGACGGCGTGAATCCCGCATGGTGAACTCGTTTTCGACGGCATTCACGGAGCCGTCACGCAAATCCTTGGGAGGGATTTCGTTATGAACGAGAACCTGATTGCCGGTTACGCCGCCTACACCACGGCCGACGAGTACGGTGCGTCCGCGACCGGTGACGCCCCGGCCTCCGTCGAGACGATCACCATCACCATCGCGTCGGCCGCTGCTTCCGCCAGCGTGGCGGCCACCTGGCAGGGTGGTTGCTGAATCAGCGTCGCGATCAAGGGACGTGCCGATCGTGAGCGAGGATCTGCTGTCCCGTCGTACGCAGGCGTCTGAGTCGGGGGAGCTGTCTTTCCCCGCCTTCGGCTGATGACCACAACGGTGCGGTCTCCCGGACCCCCGCCGGGGACCGCGCCGTTGCGGCCAGCCGGACGCCACGAAAGTCATTGACCATCCGAACGAGTCATCCGGAACGGGCGTGGCGCGCGGCCGTGTCGGCGATGTGCTGCAGTGCCGCAAGATGCCCGGCAAGTGCCTCTCGTCCGGCTGGAGTCAGCGCCAGCCAGGTCCGGGGGGTCTTACCGACATGCCCCTTGCGGACAGTCACATATCCGGCGTCCTCCAGCGCGGAGACGTTCTTTGACAGTGCGGACGGCGACAGATCGCAGTACTCCTGGACGGCGCGAAATTCCGCCTCGTCGCACCCTGATAGGAACGCGGAGATCCGCAGCCGGGTGGCAGTTCGGAAGGTCTCGTCCAGGCCATCGATCACGGGCGCACCTTCTTTCTCAACACAATCCAGACGAAGATACCCACCCCAACACCCATGGCGGCGTACAGCCCTCGTGTCGAGGGTGCGGCATGGTTCGCGCTGATGAGGAAGGCCACCGCGCACAGCCCGAGCGTGGTCCACGTCTTGCGAGCCGGCCCACGAATGCCCCTGACTCCCTGGCGGGCTCGGATGCGCAGCACGAGCAACCGGGCGGACACGGCGAGGAGTACCGCTATGGCGATGGAGACGAGCCGCCATTGGGCGGAGGCGGGAGCCAGGCCAGCCAGGGTTATTCCGGCGGCGGTGAGCAGGCCGCACACAGGCGGCGCCCAGCGGGGCAGTACCGGTTGCACGGAGGCGATGTACGAGCGCCGTGCCTGTTCGAGATCGTCTCGGGCTTCGTGAGCGTCCATGGTTGCCATCATGGCATCTAGTTTCCTACTCTTCAAGTACTGCTCGTTCAGGAAACTTGGGAAGTGAGCTCGAATTGAAACCGCTGGTCATCGACTCCCTGTCGAAACGCTACGGCGAGCGCGTGGCGCTCGACTCTCTGTCGTTCACCGTCCCCGCTGGCGAGATCTTTGGCTTCGTCGGCAGCAACGGAGCGGGCAAGACCACGACCATGCGCATCCTCGTCGGGGTGCTGTCCGCCGACGGCGGCCAGGTGCGCTGGGGTGACGCTCCCGTGGCAGGGCAGGATGTCGCCCGCTTCGGGTACATGCCTGAAGAGCGCGGGCTCTATCCGAAGATGACCGTGGCCAAGCACCTCGTCTACCTGGGCCGACTCCACGGGCTGTCGGCCACCGCGGCGCAGTCCGCGATGGAGCGGTGGACCGATCGTCTGCGCATCTCCGACTACCGCGGCCAGACCGTGGATTCCCTCAGTCTGGGAAACCAGCAGCGCGTCCAGTTGGCCGCGGCGCTCATCCATGACCCGGATGTACTGATCCTCGACGAACCCTTCTCCGGACTCGACCCGCTGGCCGTCGACGATATGAGCGCGGTACTGAAGGACAAGGCCACTCAAGGCACTCCGGTGCTGTTTTCCAGCCACCAACTCGACTTGGTGGAGCGGCTCTGCGACCGCGTCGGCATCGTGCGGTCCGGGAAACTGGCCGCCTGCGGCAGCCTTGAGGACTTGCGCGGCAAGGGGGAAGCGGCCCGCCTGTACCTCCAGGTCGACGGCGCTCCCGCCGACTGGCCCGCCCGTACACCGGCCGTTGCCTCCTTCGAAGAGGAAGACGGTGGGGCACGGGTGGAACTAGCCCCTGGTTGCGACGAGAACGATGTACTGCGCGTGGCCATGCAGCACGGCCGGGTACGCCAGATGGTCTGGCGGCGTCCGACGCTGACCCAGATGTTCCGCGACCTGATCGAGCCCATGGAAGACGAGGTGGCCGCATGACTTCCCCTGCGGATCTGCGGCGCGGATCGTGGAAGGGCGTGCTGCTGGTGTACCGGCGCGAGATCGACGCCCGCATGACGTCGAAGGGCTACTTCATCAGCCTGCTGGTCATGGTGATCGCCGTGGTCGGAGTCGTACTCGGCCTTGATCAACTGAATTCGCCCAAGACTTACACCGTCGCTGTGTGCGGTGCCCCCGAGTCCGCCTTCGGCCCTGCTCCCGACAGCATCCGTGTCCGTCCGTGCACCGATCTCAGCACTGCCCGTGCCCAGACCGACAGCGCAGACGTGGACGCCGCTGTGGCCGTCCACGACGGCCGGGTGTCCGTGCTCGTGCGCGCGGACTCGGAACAGGAGGCCCAGGACGCCGCGTTGGTCATGGGACGCTTCTGGGCCGCTGCCACTTCCTACAAGCAGCAGCATGTCGACACCGCACGACTCAACGAGAGCATCGCCCAGGCCGGACCGCATCTCGTCACCGTCGGCGACGGCACGTACGACAAGAAGCAGCTGGGCGCCGCCATCAGCCTCGTCATCGTGCTGTTCATGCAGATCATCGCCCAGGGGTCCCTGGTGGCCCAGGGAGTGGTCGAGGAAAAGTCCACCCGTATCGTCGAGGTCCTACTCTCGACCCTGACCCCGATCCGCTTGATGATCGGCAAGGTCGCGGGCATCGGAACGGCGGCCATCGTCCAGATTTTCGTCCTGCTCGGGTCGCTGGCCGGCGCGCGCGCGGCGATGAGTGGCCGGACAGAGGGACTGCCCGGCACCGCGGCGCTCCTATCAGGTGTGGTCTGGTTCTTGCTCTCGTTCGCACTGTTCGCCGGTCTCTTCGCGGCCGCCGGTTCACTGGTGTCGCGGCCGGAGGACCTCCAGTCCGTCCTCATGCCCGTCATGGTCATCGCCCTGGCGCCTGTCGGCGTCGCGGTCGCTGCCGCAGGGTCGCTGTCGGCGTCGTGGGTGAGCGTTATCCAGTACGTCCCTCCGTTCTCCGGGCTGCTCATGCCACTGCAAGCCAGCGTTGAGGGCGTCTCGGTGGCGCAGCAACTGGCCGCCGCGGCCGTGATGCTGCTGGCGACGGCAGCCTGCATGTGGCTTGCAGCACGTGTGTACCGCAATTCAATTCTCAAGATCGGGACAGCGGTCAGCTGGCGACAGGCTCTGGCGGCCTGAGTCACGCCCGAGAAATCAGGAGAGGATCCTTGCCATGGGCGCCCTCGGCCCTGCCCTTCATGCCGCGCACGTAGCTGTGGCGCTCGCCGCGGTGTTTCTCATCGCCTGGCTGGGACGGAGCGTCGCTCGGCTGCTGCGCCAGCCGGATGTCATCGGTGAGATCGCCGCCGGCTTGCTGGCCGGTCCTGCGGCACTTGCCCTGCTCGGCAGCGGGCCCTTTCATGCGGTGTTGCCGCAAGGCGTGCTCGATACCCTGAAGTTCGTAGGCCAGGCTGGCTTGGTTCTGTTCCTCGTCGGTCTGGCTCGCCACATGCGGACCGGCCCCAACTCCCCTCCCCGGCGGTCGACCCTGTGGGTGTCGGCGGGAGCTCTGGTCCCACCGCTGCTGTGCGGCGTTGTGCTTGCTGGCTGGGTGATCGCCAGTCATGACGTCACGGTACGAGGTACCGCACCCTTACCCGCATTCGTCCTGATGACTGCAGTCTCGATGTCCATCAGCGCCGTACCCGTGATGGCGAGGATCCTGACCGCGCGACGCATGGAGAATTCAGCGGCTGGCACAATAACGATGGCTTCCGCCATCGTTATTGACGCTGTTGGTTGGCTGCTGCTGACGGTGGCAATCAGCCTGGCTTCAGGGAGCCCCGACGGTCTTCTCCATTCGATGCGGGCACTCGTACTCGGCTTGGTGTGTGCGCTGGCGATTCGGTACAGCCTGTGCTCACGAGGCGCGCGGAACCTCTGCAGGAGAGCGCCACGCTGGGCTGCCACTCTGCTTGGCGCGAGCGCACTTGTGGTGGCGATCAGCATGGAGCACCTCGGGATGACGGCGATTCTTGGAGCGGCTCTCGTCGGCTTTTCCATTCCAACAGGGAAATCGACTCCTTGGGAACAGGCGGTCGCGTCGGTTTCACGGGTCGGGCGTGTTCTGGTGCCCGCTTTCTTCGTGGTGACTGGGATCATGGTGTTCAATCGTCCGTTCTCGGCGGTCCCTTGGGCCATCATCGCCCTAGCCATCATGCTCGGAGTCCTGGGCAAGGGGCTTGGAGGGTATGCCGGGGCCAGACTCGGTGGCCAACCACGGGATGTCTCGATTCGGATCGGGGTGTTGATGAACACTCGTGGACTCACCGAGTTGGTGGTGCTGCAGGCCGGCTACAGTGCTGGGATCCTGACGACACCGCTTGTCCTGGCCCTCGTGGTGATGGCGCTGACAACCACCGCGATGACGGGTCCACTTCTCTCCTATCTGGATCGGGTGTCCCAGCAGTCATTGCGCATGCCTCAACAGGAGCACTCACAGCACCGCACGATCTAGAAAGTGTTGTAGGCAGCTCCCTTCCGACACTCCGGAAGGGAGCCCCCGCCACACTTTCTCGTGGTTCACCAGACCTTCGGGACTGCGCACACGGTTCTGCTGGAAGGAGCCTTCCGAAAAGTTTCTGA
>NZ_JBHVGZ010000008.1:0-29914 GCF_042800355.1 Streptomyces sp. NPDC057623 | reverse complement strand
CCAAGAAGGAGGGGAAACGGCAAAAAAAGAAGAACCACAACAACCAAAGCGCGGGGAAGGTGTGGAGGGCGTCTCTGTTAATAACTCCCGAATGGACCCCCCTGCAACACTTTCTAGTGATTAACTAGCCTTCGGTATCGCGCCATATGGTCTGCTGGAAGGCGGCCTGTTGAAAGTTGCGCGGGCGCGGAGAGTGGCACGCATGGTCCGCAACTGCAGGTAAGAGTCCCCCAGGGCAGATTTTAGCTCGGAAATCTCCTCCAGAAGTTGCTGCTCGCGCCGAGCGTGCTGATCTGTGCCTGTTTCAAGGCCGTCGCTTCCTGCGGCAATGAATTTATTCTTCCAGTTGCTAATGGCTTGGCCTGAGACGCCTACACTGCGGGCTGCTTGAGCGGCGGTAGTGCGTCCCGAAAGAATGTCGAGAACGATTTCAACTTTCTTATCAGTTGGCAGTGCCGGCGGACGTGCCATCGATTACCCCCTGTGTGAACTGGCTGTGGCTGGAATTTTGATATTTCTCGTTCCTGGGGCATGGCGTGATCGCCGACCTAGGACGGTGAAGAGTCATGGGAGATGCCACGCGACAAGTCGCAGACATGTCGCATTGGATGGTTTCGTGGAAATGATGTACAGAACGCAAGACTTGCCAGTCCTGATGGACTCCTGGCATCAAATAATTTGGGTGGGCAAGGGGAACCGCGCGGATCGGGGGTCGCGTTCCACGGCGTGGTGTAGCGATCGCGATCAGGTTCATTCGGATGGTCCGACCGATGATGGATCGTCTGGCCGCCATCACGGCGCTGTTCGCGCTGTTCCCGGCCTCACAGCTGAAATGTGCCTCGAACGGACGGCCGACCGCCGCCGTGAGCTACGGAGTGAATTCCGCATTGCTACACCACTTGACGCGTGACTGCGTAGCGGGTGGTGCGCTTCCGCGACTTCGTCGCGCGCCTTCCTCTTGCCGCGTTATAAACGGGCGTCCGCTGTGAGCATCGCCACGTCAGCCCGATCGGGCAGCTGGCGCCCTATGGTTAATGCTGCTGGTGCTGAAGGAGTTGACTGAGTAGCCAAGAAGTGCTCGTGGGTGCTGCCTGCTCACCCTCATGATCCCTGATGCCTTGGCTGTCAGGGAGGGTAGCGTCGGAGTAGGGAGCGGCGCCGCAGTGATCTCACATGTGCGCGCCTTGAACGATTCAAACCGGCGCTGCCTGTGACGTTGAACTTCCCCTTCGAGGGTTCTGTCGCTTGAGTTTGTCTGCCCAGATCGTTTACTGGGCCACGCACTGGTGTTGACCAGTGTGGCGAACCCCACGTCGAACTTCATGCACCTGCCCCCGTCCCCGTGCCGTGCACTGTGGGTGGTCAGTACCCGCAGCGTGCACGTGTGTCCCTTGCGTTTCATGGCGCTTCGAACATGTTCTCCCATGATAGTTGCAGGGGCAACGCATTGCGGGGCAATGTGGCGTGATCTTGGCTATGGAAAAACTCGGCTGAGAATGTTGAACCGCGTCGAACCCTGCAGGTCAATGCCATATACAGCCGTCGACCTATGTTCTACCTGGCTTGATACGTCGCGGCTGAAAACTGTTCGGCGACTTTCGAGGTGTCTGGCGAGGTGAGCGCGTCCAGTTCGAGGAATCGAACAAACCCTCCCTGTCGGGGTAGAGCAATCCAGGCATCAGTCCGGAATTCGCCAATGTCGGCAGAGTTGGGAAGATCGGGGTTTTAGCGGGTGCGGCTGCATCCGAACAGAAGCTGTTCTGTGGCGAGTTCAGCGTCAAGGTAGGCATCGGCCTGGGCGGCGTCCGCGGACTGCGGCAGCGGGGCCAGCCCGAGACGGAGGGCGGCCTCCTCGGCGCGGTGGGCCTCCGCCGCCAGGTCAACGCCTTGTGGACTCTGGCGGCACTTGGCCCGGAGGCCGTGGCCACCCGGCTCCAGTCCCTCGCCACCACGCACGCTCACTCGCAGAACGGACACGGCCCAGCCGATGCTCGTTAGGGGTCTTGGTCGAGGCTATCGGCGTTGTCGGTGCTCCTGTTCGGCAGGTGTCGGGGACGCCGCTGGGGGCAGGGGGGTTCGGGTCAGCTGGGACGAGACCGAAGCCGTGATGGTCGAGCGTCGGCGGGCGGCTTCGGCGCGGCGGTTGGGTGCTGGGTTTCGGCCGGTGTGCTGGATGCGGGTGATCAGGACGCGGGCGGGCTGTCGTGCGGTGGTCAGCTCGCGCTGGGCGGCGGCTTCCTTGAGGAGTTGGTGGGGTTGGTGGCCGTGGGCTTCGGCGTCGGCGAGGACGGTGGCGAGCGCGGGCCAGGCCGGGTCGGTGAGGATGCGCTCGGCGTGGTCGGGGACGGCTGCTCGTACGTCGCTGGCGAGAACGCGGCGGGCTTGCTCCCTGGGTGGCCGGGCGGTGAGTTCGGCGAACGTCGGGGCGAGGGCCAGGTCGGCGGCCGTCTGAAGGTGGTGCACGGCCTGGCGGGCGGCGTCGGCCTGGTGGGCGTGGTTGTTCGCTTCGTGCCAGCGTGCGGCGACGATGGTGGCCCAGACGAGGGCTGCGATCAGGGCGGCCAGGGCGCTGCCGTCGGGGCCGGTGGCGGTGTGGACGATGTCGCGTGCCGCGCTGCGCAGGGCGTGGGCGGCACGGTCTTCGGCCCGGATCTGGGAGCGCTGGGCGCGGGCGAACGCCTTGGCGGCGGCTTGGAGTTCGTTGCGCAGATGGGCGGGTGCCGTCTGGGCGGTGGCTTCGATCAGTTCACCGAGGGCGGTGATGTGGGCCTGGGCGTGGGTGTCGTCGGCGAGGTCGGAGTGGAGGGTGTCGAGGGCATCTGTGGCTTGGTACCAGGGGGTGCTGGGGCGGTTGCGGCGGGCGGTGGGGTGTTCCTCGGGCCGGCTGGATTCAAGGCGGGCCTTGATTTTGGGCAGGGAAAGGTCGGGGGAGATCTTGCTTCCGGGGTGGTAGATCTGCTCGCCGGCCGCGTTGACGTCGCCGGGTCGGCCGGCGGCATAGCCGAGGAGGTCGCCTGACGGGCCGCGTCGGACCTGGACCTCGACGCCGCCAGCTTCGAGGTAGGCGACGAACTCCTCGGCGCTGGTCACATGGGGGATGGCGGCACGGATGCGGTCCTGGAGCCAGGCGGCGCTGGGCTGGTCCCAGCCGAGGCGTTCGGCCTTGTGCATCTCGGCCTGAGTCGGGCGACGGCTTCCGGTTCCGTCCCCCTTCTTCAACTGCCGTAGCCCGTAGTCCTTCTCGATCGCGCGGCACTCGTCACCGACGCGCACACCGCTGCCGTGGAGCTTGGGGCGCCGGCCGTCTTCGCGGACGGTGGTGGCGAGGATGTGGATGTGGTCGTCGGCGTGGCGTACGGCGATCCAGCGGCAGGCCAGGTCGTCGCCAGTAGGGGCGATGCGGGCGGCCTGGACGATGCGCTGGGCGATCTCGCCCCACTCGGCGTCGGAGAGGTAGCGGTCCTCGGGGGCGGCCCGGACCGGACAGTGCCACACGTGGTCGGTGACCTGTTTGCCGAACTCACCGTTGCGCAGCCGTACGGGCTCGTCGAGGTGGCGGGCGAGTTCGGTGAGGGTGGCGTTCTCGTCGCGGCCGGGGTCGGGCATGCCGAGCATGGCGAACCCGGCCACGATGTGCGGGTCGAGGTGTTCGTCGTGGTTGCCGGGGCCGTAGAGGTAGGCGAGGAGGCCGCGGGTGTTGGATCCGGCCGGTTTGATGGCGGCGATCACGCGGCTGCCTCTGTCTCCGGGTCGGCGGGCTGGCGCAGGGCTTCGGCGATCAGCTCCAGCAGCTGGTGGAGTTCGGTCAGGCGCTCGCGGATGTCGGCTGGGGTGTGGTCGCTGTTGAGGGCGCGGGCGATCTGGTTGACGTTGACGCCGATCCGGTTGAGCTGGCGCAGGACCTGGGCGCGGAAGTGGTGGGTGCGGCGGCGGTCCTCGGACAGGGGCAGGTTGGCGGTGAACCGCCCGGTGATGAAGGCGACGACGACGTCGGCGGCGAAGCCGCCCTCGCCCTTGTAGCCGTGCTCGGCAGTAGCCTCCTGGAGGAGGGCGAGCTGATCGGTCGTGAAGCGCAGGGGGCCGACACGCGCCTTGCGTTTGTCTCCGGTGAAACGGCGGATCGTGGGCTGGACGCTCTTCACGACCGGCTCACCGCCAACGCTCTCGGCGGTGTCGGTGGCACGTACGAGGCGCAGGGTTTCGCGCTGGACGGTGCGGAGTGTGTCCTCGTCGGGGCTGCCCTCGGCCCCGACGTCCTGGCCTGGCGCCCCCTGGTGCTGGGCCGTCTCCGCCACCCCCGGGGCGGAGACCCCCGAAGACTGGCCTTGAGTCGGACTCGGGGTACTACTGGCTCCGCCCGGGGCAGGTCGTCCGAACGCGCGGCGCCAACGGTCCATCAGCGTAGGCGACTTCGTCAGCGGCAGCGGCTCGTCGGGGGCGTTCTCGGGGGCGAGTGGGTCGTGAGTCATGGACGGTTCTCCAGAGCGGGGTGGGGAGGGCGTGCGGGGCACGGCGGAGATCGGGCGGAGTTCGGACGGCTGCCGCCTCATCCACAGGTGGGGGCGATCGCGCGATTCTTGGGAGGCGGTCTGGCGGGCCGGGTGACCGGAAGGGTTCCGGTCACCCGGCAGCGGTTGCGGTCAGCCGCCGGACCGATCGGTCTCGACAACGGCATCGGGCTCGGCCCGGAGCATGTCCATCACCTCGGTCAGCCGCCGACTGCCGACCGTCAGCCCTTTGTCCTCAACCGCCGTCCGGACGACGGCCCGGGTGAGCTTGCCCTGCTCAGCGGCAGCGGCCCGGCCGATCACCACGAGTTCCTCAAGGGGAGCCCCGGGCGGACGGCCACCGCGTACCTTGCCCGCCGCAGCGGAGGCGGGCGGTTTCGGAGACTGGACGGATACAGCGGCCGACAGCCCAGCGGCCTGGACGGGCTCAGTCGATAGCTCGGCAGGCCCGAAGCGCCCGGCCGGAACCTCGCCGGACCGGCCGACCGCGATGGCCGGCGCCTCGGCGAGGTGGACGGATGTGGTGACCGACGGTTCCGGCACCTGCACCGAATCGGGGCCTGATTGGTCGGCATCAGGCTGTGCGACGAGTTCGTGGATCTGCCGCATCAGCACGCCGAAGGCCACCATCGCGGCGGCCGGGGGAACCGCGGCGACCACGTAGTCGAGCAACGGGACACTGCCAGCGTCGCGCGTGCCGGTCACCCCGGCCACGTTGAGCCCGATGGAGCCGAATGATCCGATGGCAGTGATGCCGATGGCCCACGGGTCGGTGACGCGGCGCAGGCCCGCGCGGAGCATGAGGAGTTCACCCGCGACGATGAACGCGTCCAGCGTCGCGGGCCAAGCCCATCGGCGGATCGGGGAGTCGTGGAGTCCATGCTGGGCGGCGACCTCGGCCAGGTGGGCGTAGGAGAGCCAGAACGCACCGGCGGTAAGGGCCACGATGACGACGCCAGCCGCACGGAGCACGTACTGCTCCGTGGGGAGCTTCGCCTTCGCTGGTTGCTTCTGACCGGGCTGGTCGCCGCGCGGCGGGCGGTCTCGGCGACGGGACATGAGAGGGACCTTCAAGCGGGGTACTCCTGGCGTAGTCGTGTGGTGCGTATTTGCCGTCTTGGCCGTTGCAAGCGCAGGTCACAGCGGATACGGCAACCGCCTCGGCCTTCCGTCCTGGCGTGTGCCGCCGATGTCGTGTTCCGAGTCGGAACACGACATCGGCGCATCCTGGCGGGCCTGGTGCCGGTGTGGCCGTGCCCCGGGCCAGGACGGTGGCGTTGTGTCTTCCGTCCCGGTGGGCGGTGCTGTGGCCTGTGCTGATACGGCAGGACGGCGGGGGACGGCGCAAGACGGATGCGGGCGGCGTCTTGGCGGTAGGGCTGCGATGGCGGATCGCGTTGCCGTCTTGGCCCCGGTTGGCGTCTTGCCGATATGCCGTGTGACCTGCGAGATCACGGCAGGGACGGCAGGGACGGCAACAAGGGGCGGGGTTCAGCCCGCGTCGAGTTCACCGGGCAGGGCGTTCACTCAGTGAACGGCGGGTGGTTCACCTGGCGTGCCGCCTGGGGGTCCACTGAGTGGACGGTGGGGCAGTACCGGCTCCAGGCATCCAGGAACTTGTTGCGCATGTAGCCCTTGCGCTGGGTCCGGTCGGCCATGCGCACGTTGCCGGGCCTGATCTCGAACTCGCGCAGCATCCTGCCCAGTTCACGGGCGGTCAGCCCGCCCCGCCCCCACTCCGCCCACGGCGCCTCCGCGTCCTGGCGCAGGTGATGGAGGAGTTCCTCGGTGGACAGACTGTCCACCTCACGCTGGGCGTGGAAGACCCGGCGGATGTCGGCAAGGATCCTCGCTCCGCTCGGGTGGTCCTCCTCGGCCGCCACTTCGGCGGCGACCATCCGCGCGCACGCGAGGCGCGCCAGGCGGGGCCAGCGCCCGCCGGCGAGGTCGGCGACGATGACCAGGGGTTCCCAGGTGTCTGCGGCGCGGTCCTCGACGGGCATGTCCGGCTCCAGGTTTGCGGCGTCGTCCAGCAGGGGCCTGGCCCACGCGGCGATGCGGTCGCGCAGATCGTGCAGGGCCGGGATGTCGCGGCGGGAGCGGAAGGGCTTGACCTTCTCGCCCTCGGCCCGGCGCCGCATGCGGATCACGACTGACCGGTCCATGACCGTGTCGGGCAGCTCGCCGATTCCCGCGATGGCCGCCATGGCGAAGGTGGCGAAGCGGTGCGGGGTGTGGTCGTTGCCGACGACGCGGGTCACGTAACGGCCTCGTTGGTGGCCGGCGTTGAGCAGGCCGCGCGTCTCCTCGTTCTTCTCCGCGACCTTCGGGCCGAAGATGGTGTCCGCCTCGTCCACGAGGAGGGTTGGCGGGTTGTCCTCGGAGATCGACCGGAAGATGGCCGCCGGGGTGGTGTTGATGGTGAGCATCGGTTCGTGGACCGTCTCGGTCAGCACGTCGAGGAGACGCGACTTGCCGCATCGCTTCGCCGGGCCCACCACCGCCAGGCGCGGGGCGTGCTGCCATGCGGGCTGCAGGTGCGTCGCTGCCACCCACAAGGTGATCGCGTCGAGGGCCTCCTGGGAGGGAGGGATCACGAACTGGGCGATCTGCCCCCGCAGTTCGTCCAGCAGCTCGGAGCCGTACGTCGGCTCCGCATCGGATATTTCCTCCGGCCCGCTCGAGGTCTTCGCCTCGTCGGTGCTGCGGGCGTCCGCATCACTACTGGGGCTCGGATCGGCGTCGTCGGCCTGCGTGGCGTGCAGGTGGGCGCCGGGTCGGCCGGGGATGGCCGCTGCGGGCCAGATGGCCTGCGCGGGGCCGGAATAGGGTTCGGGGTTCTCGGGTTGCACTCGGCAGCTCCTCGTCTGGCGGTGGCGGGCTCGCACGCCCTTGCCGCCGGGTTGGTTCTTCCAGGGCCGTTCGGGGTTGCTCGGGCCTCCGGCGTTGCACCGCCGGGGGGCCCACCCTCTTCTTCCGAGCGTTCGGGGATCGCGAGGGAACACGGACCGTACGTCCACGCCCGGCAACAGTCCAGCGTTTCTGTGTCAGCTCAGCGCAGAACGGTCTGCCACGGTTCCCCGCTCTCACGCGGCCAGGCCCAGCAGGGCCAACAGGTCCGCGGTCACCACCCGGTAGGCGTTGCCCAGCCGCAGCACCTTGCACGGGTACTGGCCGCGCTTCGCCAGCTCGTACCCCTTGCTCCGCCCGAGCCCCAGCGCCCGGTTGCCCGTCTCCAGGTCAACGGCGGCGGGAAGCTCCAGCAGCTCCTCGCGGCTCATGCCTTTCACCCGGCCGGCCGGTCCGTTCTCGCGCATACGCGCTCCATCCATGACTGAGCCCTCGGCGAACACGACGATCACGCTCGTCTCCAGGCCATGGAATCAACGGTAGGGAAGTTAATGTGTCTTCATGACACAACGCGGTTTCGATGCTGGAAGGGACGAGGACGACGTCCCGGAGTGGGTGGACCAAGTGATGGCCACCGTGGCCGCCGAGGTCCGCAGACGAAGGAAGGAGTTGCGCATGAGCGCCCAAGACCTGGCCGACCGCTGCGAGGAGATCGGCCACCCGATCCCGCGCAACGTGATCGCCAACATGGAGTCCGGCCGCCGCGCCAACCTGCCCCTGGTCGACGTCATCGTTCTCGCCGAAGCCCTGGACACCTACCCGATCTGCCTGCTTTACCCCGTCGGCTACGTCGACCGAGTCCAGCGTCTCCCCCTGCAGCACTCCGAACGGACCTGGGATGCCATGCGCTGGTTCACCGGCGACAGGGAGGAGCTCGGCAGGGAAGACGCCATGCTCCGGTCCTTCCGCGCCCACATCCGCCACCAGCGTGCCGCCCTGGCCGCCCTGAAAGGCGAGAAGCACGAGCGCTGGAAAGCGGAGACAGCACCCAACAAAGCCGAACGCGAGGAAGCCCTCCTCGCCCAAGCCGACTACGCGGAAAGGGCGTTGGAAGCCAAGTACCGGCTTCGAAGCGCCCGCGCCTTCATCCGCGAAGACGGCGGCACACCACCGCACCTGCCGCCGGAACTCGCCGATGTCGACCCACCCGAAACCGCCCCCAACACCACCGAGGAGAACGATCTTTGAAGGGTTCCACCCACCGCCGCTGCTACTGCCGCGACCCCTACACCGGCAAGCCGCTCGGCAAGAAGTGCCCCAAGCTCTCCAGCCGCAAGCACGGCTCGTACTCCATACGCCAGGAACTCCCGCCCCGCGAAGACGGTACCCGTCGCTCCTTCAGTCGCGCTGGCTATGACTCCCTCAAGGCCGCCCAGGCGGACCTCGACCACGTGCGCGCGCTCGTCGGCCTCGCTGACGCCGACGACTCCGAGGGCCTGGCCCAGATAGCCGAGTTGCTGGAGAAGGTGGCCGACGAGAAGGCCCCGCTGCCGAACATCGAGGCGACCCGCAGGCGCCTCAGCCACGGCCTGGACCTGACGAGCCGACTCACGGTCGGCGAATGGCTGGACATGTGGCTGGCGGGCAAGAAGGGGCGGCAGAGCGCCATCAGCCGCGACGAGAGCAACATCCGGGTGCACCTCAAACCACGGATCGGGCACTACCGGCTCGACCGCCTCCGGGTCGCCCACCTGTCGGAGATGTTCGAGGCCATCGCCGAGGCCAACGTCGAGATCGCCGAAGGCAACGCCGCCCGCCGCAAGGCGTTCGAGGACCTCGCCCAGATCCCCTGGAAGGGCCGTGAGCCTCGCGCCCGCCGCAAGGCGATGAAGGCGGCCATCGCCGAGATGGAGCCCTACCGCCGCATCGTTGGTGCGGCCACGCGCCAGCGCGTGCGCTCGACGCTGCGGGCCGCGTTGAATGCCGCGATCGCCCAGCAGCTGATCACCTTCAACCCGGCCGCCCACGTCGAGTTGGAGGCGGGCAAACGACCCAAGGCCCTCGTATGGACCGAGGAACGCATCCTCCACTGGAAGCGCACTGGTGAGAAGCCTTCGTCGGTGATGGTCTGGACGCCGGAGCACACCGGCCTCTTCCTCGACCACGTCGCGGAGGACCGCCTGTACGCGCTGTTCCACCTGATCGCGTTCCGCGGACTGCGACGGGGCGAGGCATGTGGGCAGAAGTGGACCGACACCAACCTGGACGCCGGACTCATCACCGTCGCCAAGCAACTCGTCGTGGACGGCTGGGAGGTGTACGAGGACGACCCCAAGACCGACGCCGGCGCGCGGACCATCGCGCTCGACTCCGACACGGTCCAGGCCCTCAAGCAGCACCGCGCCCAGCAGGACAAGGACCGTAAGGAGTGGGAGAACGCCTGGGTGGAGACCGGACGCGTCTTCACCAAGGAGAACGGCGAGTTGCTCCACCCAGCTAACGTCACAAGGCGGTTCATCGAGCTGTACGAGGAGATCGACCTCCCGCCGGTCCGGCTCCACGACCTCCGCCACGGCGCCGCGACCCTGGCCCACGCGGCCGGGGCCGACCTGAAGGACATCCAGGAGATGCTCGGCCACTCCTCGATCACCATCACGGCCGACACTTATACGAGCCTGCTCCCCGAGGCCGACCTCGCCATCGCCGAGGCTGCAGCCCGGCTCGTACCGCGCGCCCGCGCCACCCCCGAGAACACCGCTCCCGACACGGAGCCCGAGCCTGACGGCGAGGAGGAGGCCGACGCGGAGTCCGTGCCGGATGATGCTGATCCGTCGGGCGATATTCGGGAGATCGACTCCCCGTCCGCTCACGCACCGCTCACGCAAACGGCCCCGGACGAGGAGTCCGAGGCCGAGTAAACGCCTCCCTGGGGGAGAAATCCCAGGTCAGACGGGTTATGCGTTGTGCCCCCGGCAGGATTCGAACCTGCGACACCCGCTTTAGGAGAGCGGTGCTCTATCCCCTGAGCTACGAAGGCAACGAAGGCAGGGACCTGTCGGAAACCGTGCCTGAGGTCAGTGCCCCGATGGGGCGGGCCTCAGACGTGCTCCCGGCAGTGCCGTGGTGACATAGCTGACCTGCGGCTGTGGCACCGCCCACAGTGTAGCGGCTGGGGTGGTGGTGGCTGGAAGGTTGGTCAGGTTGGCTGCCGAGTGGCAGGTCAGATCGGGCGTCGGCCCTGTGGGCGGTGGGGTGAGCCGTCGGCCCTGTGGGCGGTGAGGTAAGGCATCGGCCCCGTGGGTGGTCGGGTGAGCCGTCGGCCCGCGGGGGAGGTCGGGTGATGCGTCGGCCCTACGAAGGTCGGGTCAGGCATCGGCCCTACGGGAGGTCGGGTCAGGCATCGGCCCGTGGAGACGGTCGCGCCGGGCCGGCCATCCACCCCCACCTGCACCCAAGACCCGCTCCCCAACCCGAACTGGATCGCCCCCCGCCACCGCCCCGTCGGAAGTCCCTGGGCATCATGGCAACTTCACGAACAACACCTGGTTGCCCGCCGGGGTCACTGGGGCAGAAGACCGTACCTGCGGCCGCTGAGCCCCCTGTGGCGAAGACGGGGCGGGCTCCGGTGCGGCGGCTGCGCGGCATGTGGCGCGCGCCCCGCGCTGCAATCGCTGCAATCAGCCATCGTCCGTGACGGAAACCCGCATGGCGGGTGTGGCCCACGGCACTCGCGGGCGCTTCTGTCGTCGCTGTTCGCGTCGCCGAGCGGGTCCGATTTGCGTTGTTATTTAACAAGCTGGAAATGCGGGCGGGCAGAGTATCACCCCCGGCGGTGCCGCCTGTAAAGCGATCACTAAGAGAATATGAAGCGGTGTGGGGAGAAAGTGCGGCGGCCCATGGCCATTTTTGGTCTCCCGGCGGGTGGGTCGACGGAAAGAACTTGACGAGCGAGAGTGGCTGAATTTAGCGTGCTGTGCGGATCGGCTCCCTGGGGTAGGGCAGTTGCGTGACATGTGTACGGGGGGAAATTCTCGTCACGCAGCCGATCTCTTTGTTGTGCATGCAATCATCATGCACGCAGTGGTTTCGGGACCGTGCCGAATTCGCCGGACGAAATCAACATCAGATCGTGGCAGCCAACTCGACCGAGCAGAACAGCGCCGCGGACTTCTCGACGCGAACGAACCAGAACGGGGTTGACGTGGGAACGACTGGAATTCAGAAGCCGCAGACCGGATTACTTCGGGACAAGAAGATAGCGGTGGTGTACGGTGCCGTGTCCGAGGAAGACGGTCTGTACATATGCAACGTACCGCGCGAGAAGTGGTCGCTGGTCGCGATTTTGGATGCTCTTGCGGGCCTTGGTCTGCACGCGGAGCATGTGGATCCCACGCAGGACGATTTCATCGAGCGCATCCGGCAGTTCGATGTGGCTTTCCTCAACGTGCACGGACCGTACGGTGAGGACGGCAGGATTCAGGGGCTCCTCGACTACCTGTCCATCCCCTACACCTCTTCCGGGGTCCTGGCCAGCAGTATCGGCATGGACAAGATCGCCAGCAAGGCGATATTCTCCTACCTCGGCCTGTCGGTTCCCCGGGGAATTCCCCTGCTTCGCTCCCGGAGCGTGGAGATCCCCGCGAGTTTCCCCTTCCCCGCGATGCTCAAGGCGGTGGACGGCGGTAGCAGCGTCGGCATGGCGCTGATCAGCGACCCGGCAGACCTGACCCGGGAAATCGATGTCCTGCATCGGCGAGGATTCAAGCGGCTCTTCCTCGAAGAGTACATCCAGGGCCGAGCGGTGACGGTGAGTGTCACGGAATCGGCAGAGGGCCCCGTGGTGTTCGCCCCTCTCGAATTCATCACCGAGTCCGAGTACTACGACGAGTCGACGAAACTCGGCGGCCCCGGTGCGCCCAGCGCCGAATACGTCGTACCGGATGACCTGGCACCCCACGTCTTCAAGGACCTGTCCGAGTCGACGAGTGCCATCTATGAATTCCTGGCGTGCCGGGGCGCCATACGAGTCGACTACATGATCGACGAGAGCGGCACGATCTACCCGCTCGAAATCAACACGATCCCGGGCTTGCAGCAGCAGAGCAATCTCCCTGTGTCGTGCGGACTTGAGGGGATCGCTTACCCGCATCTCATCGAGAGCCTGCTGGTCAGCGCCGTCGAGTCCTTCGAACCCGCTCCATGGGCGGTCCGGTGATTTCCAGGCTCGACCTCCTGCCGCCGCCCGGGGGGCTGCGCCGGTTCGCCGTCGCCAACCTCATCAACACCATCGGCAGCGGGCTGTACATCACCAGCGGCACCCTGTTCTTCACGAGAGCCGTCGGCCTGACGGTCGAGCAGGCGGCCCTCGGGCTGACCGTGGGAACCGGGACGGGCCTCGCTCTGATGATGGTGTTCGGGCGGCTCGCCGACCGGTTCGGGCCCAAGCGCGTCTATGTCTCGCTGCTGGTGGCCCAGGCGCTGATGATGGCGGCCTTCACGCAGGTGCACAGCTTCTCCTGGTTCCTCGTGGTGGCGACCGCCAGCGGCATCGCGGACCGTGGGATCTCGGGCACGGTCGGTTCTCTGATCCACGCCATGAGCGACAAGGAGAACCGGATCACGGCCAGAGCCCAGCTCAGAACCGCCACCAACGTGGGTCTGGGCGTGGGCACCCTGATAGCCGGGGTGTCGCTGCTGGTGGACACGCCGGCGGCGTACACCGTCGTGGTGGCGGGCAACGCCGTTCTCTTCGGCGTCGCCGCCGCGCTGCTGGCCAACGTGAGCGTCGAACCCCGCCGGGTCCCGCGGCCCACCGGCGCCGACGCCGACGCCGACGCCGACGCGGGAGCCGTCCGCCGTCCGGGTCCGCTGCGCGACCGCCGCTACCTCGCCGTGACCGCCGCGAACGGGCTCCTCGCCCTGCATGTGAGCGTGCTGAGCTTCGCCCTGCCGCTCTGGGTGGCCGACCACACGGAAGCACCCAAGTGGTCCATCGCCCTGATCATGATCGTGAACACGGTCCTCGTGGTCCTCCTCCAGGTACGGGCCAGCCGTCGCGCGGCCGACGTCCCCAAGGCGGCCCGGATGGCACGGGTGACCGGAGTCGTCTTCGCCCTGGCCTGCCTGACGATGGCGACCACCGAGTCACTGGGGCCGGTGCTCTGCGTCGGCGTCCTCCTGCTGTGGGCCGCGATCTACACCGCCGGCGAACTGTGGCAGACCTCCGCCGAGTTCTGCTTCGGGTTCGAGTTGGCACCCGACGACGCCCAGGGCGCCTATCAGAGTGTCTTCGCCCTGGGACCGGGCGTGATGCGCGCCGTGGCGCCGACTCTGCTGGCCACGCTGGTCCTCGGCAACGGAACCACGGGATGGATCGGGCTCGCGGGGTTCTTCCTGGTGTCCGGGCTCCTCGCCTCCGGCGCGGCTCTGTGGGCGCACCGTGACCGGGACGCCTTCCCGCGGCTTGCCGAGACCGCCCCTGCGAAGTCCCTGGAACGGAGCGTCGCCTCCTCATGAACGCCCAGACGACCCAGACGACCCAGACGACCCAGAAGTTCCAGACACGGAGACCTCGGGCGACCATGCCGTTGGCCGTCCCGCGCTACGCCCAGCACTTCACCCCGCAGGAGCAGTCCGACAGCGGCTTCGCCTGGCCTCCGGGCGGGCCGGAGACCTGGGGTGAGAAATGCTGCGGACTGGCCTGTTTGCGCATGATTCTCGACCACTACGGCCTGCCGGTCCCCTCCCAGCGCCAACTGCTGAGGGAAGGGCTGGAACAGGGCGCCTACACCCCCAACGGCTGGATCCACCGGGGCCTGGTCGAGATCGCCGGTGCCTACGGGCTGTCCGGTGCGGCGGCGCCCTTCACGTCCGGCGCGCAACTCCAGAGCATCGCGGAGGCCGGTGTTCCGAGCATCGTGTCGTGCACCTTCCGTTTCCCGGAGGACGGCCGAAAGGGCGGACATCTAGTGGTGTTCCGCGGTGAGGCCCTCAAAGACGGCCGACGCCACGCCTCGTTCGCGGATCCGTCCCGGTGGGGCGCCCAGCACACCGAGCTGCCCGCCGAACGGTTCTGGGCGAGCTGGACGGGACGGGCCGTTCCCCTGTGGCCGCGGCACTGGCCCTCCGCGCGGATCGCGGACAACGTCGGTCCCGAAGTCGCGGACCTGCTCGGGCTCTCTCGCCAGCTCGACACCCTCACCGTGCGGGGGGCCTGATGGACATCGAGGTGGTGAAGAGCCTCGACGGTGTGGAGCGCGATTCCTGGGACGCGCTGGCAGGCGGTTCGTTCTACGCGAGTCACGCGTGGATGGCGTACCAGGAGAGGGATCCCGCGTCGTCCGTGCGCTATGTGCTGATCCGCGATGGCGAGCAGCGGCTCGTCGCGGGAGTCCCGGTCTACCTCGTGGACTCCGAGGCGAGCGGCATGTACGACCCGGCACGGCTCTTTCCCGACATGCCGCGGCAGAACCGGACCCTGGAACGCACGGTGCTGGTGGGAAACCGGCGCGGCTACGCGAACCGCGTTTCCACGGCCGAGGACCTGGCACTGCGCCAAGACGTCGTCGGGCAACTCGTCGAAGCCGTCCATCTCATCGCGGCGGAAGAGGCCGACGGCCAGGCGTGGTGGCTCTACCTCGGCGAATCGGACGCGGAGGCCCTGTTGCCGTACGCGTCGGGCTCGCTGCCCAGACTGCTCGCCGCGGACTGTGCCATCGCGCTGCCCGGAACCAGCTTCGAGGACTACCTCCAGTCCGGTTCGAGCAATATGAGGCGGCAGATCCGCAAGGACCGCCAGGCGTTCGCGGCTGCCGGTTACAGCTGTTCGGAACAGCCGTTCGCCGACTGCTGGGACGACATCAGTCCGCTGATCGCCTCGCATCAACGGCACCACGGCGAGTCGGCCGATCCCGAATTCATCCGTGCCCTCATGCGGGAACAGTCCGAGGCGACCCAGGGTACGGGCGTGGTGCACGCCTGCCACGAGGGCGGCCGGATGGTCGGTTGCACCCTCACCTACGTGACGGCCCGTGAAGTCACCTCCAGGGCCTATGGGTTCGATCACCGTCGGCCGGGGGACGCGGCGGAGTACTTCGAGCTCCTCTACTACCGCCCCATGGAGGCGGCCTATCGGACCGGTGCGACCCGTCTCCACCTGGGAATCGGCACCCTTCAACCGAAAATCCGTCGCGGGGCCGACGTCTCGCTCCTGTGGGGACTGCGGACCGGAACGGCCCTCGACGACGATCCGGTTGCGGCACGCGCTCACAACAGTGCCCGCTGGCAGCGCCTCGCCGGGGAGATGGGCAGGGCGGCGGAGAAGGCCGCGTCTCCCTTCCTCACAGCAGCACTCTGATTTTTGATCCATCACGAAAAATGGGGGGAACAATGACGGTGAGTAACGGCTGGATAGTTTTCGTGGAGTTGCACACGCTTCCCGGTGGCGGCCGCGGTCGGCTGCATTCCGGTGCGACCGTGGTGGCCCCTTGCCGGGCTCAGCTGGAAGCCGCCAAGCGGCTGGGGCTGCGGACGGCGGTGGCCGCCTCCGATCGTGACTCCTACGGCAGCCAGTTCGACGACGTGGTCGACGCGTGGCTGCTGACGGACACCAGGGACGCCGCCGGAATCGTGCACGTCATGAAGGCGCTGGGCGGTGAGATCGTCGGTGTGTTCAGCTCCGTGGACAGTTTCGTCAGGGTGGCGGCAGCGGTCGCCGCCAAACTCGGGCTCGCGGGACCTTCGCCCCTGGGGGCCGGCATCGCACGGGACAAGGCCGTGGCTCGCGCGGCGCTGGCGTCCGCCGGGGTCCCCGACATCCGGTGGGGCGTCAAGTCCGCGCACGACGACGACCTGGACTCGCCCATCGGCTACCCCTGTGTCGTCAAGCCCGTGGACGGAGCGTCCAGTTGGGACGTGGCACTGGCACAGGACGTCCGGACCGTACGTGAGGTGGCGGCCCGGCACCTGAAGCGCGACTACGGCAGGCGGGTGCGCCCTCAGCGCAAGCTCCTGTTCGAGGAGGTGCTCGTCGGCCCGCTGCTGAGCGCGGAGGGCTTCGTCGACGGCGGCGAGGTGCACACCATCGGCTACTCGGACCGGGTGCTGTCCGCTCCGCCGCGATTCGTGGAGCTCGCCGTCCGCTTCGCGGCCGACCGTCCCTTCGACGGTGTGGACGACTACGTGGCCGAGACGCTGGCCGCGTTGGAGTACGACTTCGGCGCCTTCCACCTGGAGTTCATCCTCACGTCGGACGGCCCCCGCCTGGTCGAGCTCAACCCCCGATTCGTCGGCGCCGGTGTCCAGCACGCCATCAGTGAGCTCACCGGCGTGACGCCGGCCGAGCTGCTGATGGCGAAGCTCACGGGCGGCGAGGCGCCCGAGTTCCCCCGGGAGGGTGCGGTCACGGAGCTGTATCTGACCGCACCGGCCTCCGGTCGGCTGGAGGGCGTCCGGGGCCTCGACGAGGCGGTGGCCACGCGGGGCTGCCGTGCCGCCGGTCTCTACGTCGCCGTGGGGGACGAGGTGAGCAGCGAGGTCGAGTCCAACAGCCAGTACATCGGCTATGTGCACGCCGTGGGGGACAGCCGCGAGGAGTCCTACGAGATCGCTCTCTCGGCGGCGTCGCGCATCGCCTACGAGATCCGCTGAGAGGCCGGCGGCGGAGCGCTCCGGCTCCGCCGCCCCTGCCGCCCCCCGGCCGCCTGCCGCCCGCCGCCGGCGGCCTCGCCCCTGCCTCCCCCGCCGCCGGCCTCGCCCCCGCCGGCCTCGCCGGAGTGCCGGTCCTCGACCGCGCGGCCGCCTGAATCCGCGCCGCCTCCGTCACCTCAGACCAGCTCCCTCCCCGAGGCGACGACCACCCCGTACGCGTCCGCGATGGCCGCCAGCGCGCTGCGGTGCAGTTCGTCGGCGGAGACGTCGACGATCGACCTGGTGGCGCAGGTGTCCGCGGGCACCGTGGGCTTGTTGCCGCGCAGGGCCGCGGAGGCGGACGTATAGGCGACGCACATGTGGGTCATGAACCCGGCGATGATCACGCTGTCGTTGCCGGCTTCGTCGACGAGCCTGCCGAGGTCGGTCCCGTGGAAGGCGTCCGGGGCCCCCTTGACGACCACGGGTTCGCCCTCGATCGGGGCAACGCCGGGGTGGATGCCGCCGATGTCCTGGCGGATGTCGTAGAGCGAACCCTCGCCGTCGTCGTGCTGGACGTGGATGATCCCCGCGCCGGCCGCGCGGGCACGCGACAGCAGGTCCGACGCGGCGTCGAGGGCGGGCTTCCAGCCGTCGAGCTCCATCTCGCCGCGGGTGTAGGTGTTCTGGTAGTCGATCAGGACGAGCGTCGAGGACGCGAGGGTCGCGATGCCGCTGTCTGCACCGGCGAGCTCGCGCAGCGTCTTGCTGGCCACAGGGCTTCTCCAAAGGGCAGGTGGGATGGGGTGCGGATGGGTCGGGGACCGTGTGTTCAACAGTCCGTTGACCACCCGTGCGACGCTATGGCCCGAACCGACGTGTCGGCAATGACGCGCTACTTGCAGAAACCGACTCCGTGTCCGTGAGCACGACGGGCGGCACGGAGAAGGTCTGGAGGGGCACAGGGTGGGGACCGTGGGGACCGTGAACCGGCTGATCGTGATCGTGTTGTTCGAAGGCGTCGACCTCCTCGACGTCACCGGCCCGCCGGAGGTGTTCTCCCTCGTCCCGCGTGAAGCCACCGAGCGGGGCGGCTACGAGGTCGTGCTGGCCGCCGAGACGCTGGAGCCGGTGACCACGGCGGCCGGGGTGCGGATCCTGCCCGACACCACGTTCGACGAGGTCGGCGCACGGGCGATCGACACCCTGCTGGTCCCCGGCTCCGTCGAGGTCGACAGCGAGCAACGCGTCCACCCCGTCGCCGAGCCCGGCACGGTGGCCCGGGTGAAGGCGCTGGCCGCCCGCACCCGCCGGGTGGCCTCGGTGTGTGTCGGCGCGCATGTCCTCGCCGCCGCCGGGCTCCTCGACGGCAAGCGCGCCACCACTCACTGGTCGACCGCGCAGCGGCTCGCCGCCGACCATCCTGCGGTGCGGGTCGACCCGGATCCGATCTTCATCCGCCAGCAGGGAGAGCAGGGCGAGGTCTGGACCGGCGCGGGCATCAGCGCCTGCCTCGACCTGTCCCTCGCTCTCGTCGCGGAGGACTTCGGCGAGGGCGTCGCGCTGAACGTGGCCCGCCGGCTCGTGATGTATCTGAAGCGACCCGGCGGGCAGTCCCAGTTCAGCGTGCCGTTGGAGCAGGTGTCCACGACGCGGCGCGTGGAGGATCTGCGGCATCACATCCTGAACCACCTCGACCAGCGCCTCACCGTCCCGGACCTGGCCGCGTACGCGCATGTCAGTGACCGTCAGCTCACCCGGATCTTCAAGACCGAACTCGGCACGACGCCGCACGCCTACGTCGAGTCGGCCCGCGTCGAGAGAGCCGCCAACCTGCTGGAATCCACGGACGACACGCTGGAACGCGTCGCCTCCGGCTGCGGGTTCGGCACCGTCGACACCCTCATCCGGGCGTTCCGCCGCCGCCTCGCCACGACGCCGAGCGAGTACCGGGCCAGATTCCGGATCACCCCGCCGCCCCCGTCCGGCGCGCCCCACGAACCGGCTTGACCTCAAGTCAACTTGAGCTTCTAAGTTGCTTGGTCTCCGCTGAATCCACTCCCGGAATCGAGGCACACCCATGTCCCGGACGGCCCAGCCCCCGCTCAAGATCGGCGTCCTCGTCGGAAGCGTCCGCCCCGGCCGCTTCGCCGACAAGGTCTCCTCATGGTTCGTGTCGGAGATCGGCCGGCGCGACGACCTGGAGACCCACGTCATCGACCTCTCCGAACCCGCCCTCGCCGACGAGCTCAAGCTCACCCTGGAGCAGTCCGACGCCCCGGGCGACGCGCCGACCCTCGCCCAGCGCATCGGGGGGCTCGACGGGTTCGTCGTCGTCACGCCCGAGTACAACCACGGCTACCCGGCCGCCCTGAAGCTGGCCATCGACTACGTCTACCGGGAGTGGCGGGCGAAGCCCGTCGGCTTCGTCTCCTACGGCGGTATGGCCGGCGGCCAGCGGGCGGTGGAGCAGCTGCGGCAGGTCTTCGCCGAGCTGCATGCCGTCACCCTGCGCGACACCGTCAGCTTCCACATGGCCTGGGAGCAGTTCGACGACGAGGGCCGTCCGCACGACCGGGACGGCACCAGCAAGGCCGCCGACGTGCTGCTGGACCAGCTCACCTGGTGGGGCCTGACCCTGCGCGAGGGCCGCGCCGCGAGGCCGTACGACGGCTGACGTCCGGGGTCTCAGGCCGTCGTCACCCGCGCGAACCGCCCCGCCACCCGGAGATCCCCCTCCACCCGACCGGCCGTCTCCACCAGCTCCGGCAGCACGTCCCGCACGCACTCCTCCACGGACCGCCGAGCCGCGTGCATCGCCACGTTCACCGCGGCGACGACGCGGCCCGTACGGTCCCGCACCGGGACCGCCACCGACCGCAGCCCCGCCTCCAGCTCCTCGTCGACCAGGGCGTAGCCCAGCGTCCGGACGTCCTCCAGGGCGCCGCGCAGGGTCGCGGGATCCGTGGTCGTACGCCGGGTGAGCGGGGCCAGATCCCCCAACTTCCGCTCCCCGGGCGGAAGATCCGCCAGCAGTACCCGGCCCAGTGACGTCGCGTAGGCGGGCAGCCGGGTGCCGACCGTGACGTTGACGCTCATCACCCGGCTGGTGGCGGCCCGGGCCGTGTACTGGACCTCCTCGCCCGACGGCGTCAGCACCGCCAGGGACGCCGACTCGTGCACGCGGTCGGCGAGTTCGGCCAGATGGGGCGTCGCGATCTGGGCGAGCGACGTACGGGACAGCGGAGGGTAGCCGAGGGACAGCACGCGCGGGGTCAGCGCGAAGCCCCGGTTCCCCGACTGCCGTACCAGGCCCAGATGCTCGTAGGTGATCAGGGCCCTGCGTGCCGTGGCCCGGGCCAGCCCGGTCGCGCGGGCCACGTCCGTGAGCGTCAGTTCGGCCCGCCCCTCGCCGAAGGCGGTCAGTACGGTCAGCCCGCGCGCCAGTGACTCGACGAACTCCCTGCCGAGTTCCTGCTTGGAGGCCCCCGTCCAGACGGCGAGGCCCGCCGGGGCCGCCGTGGGGCGCGGCTCCGGCGCCTCGCGCAGCTCGCGCTCCATCTCCGCGACCGCCGCCCGCAGGCGGGGGAGGAGTGTGTCCCGCAGATCCGCGGCGCTGTGCCGGCTCGTGTGGCTGACGACGCTCACCACGCAGACGATCCGGCCGCCGCCACCCGCGCGCGGATCCCGTACCGGTACGGACACCGCGACCAACCCCGGTTCGATCAGCTGGTCGTCCAGCGCCCAGCCGTCCTCCCGTGCCCGCGCCGCCCGGCGTTCGAAGTCCGCGTCGGGGGACCGGTGCTCCCGGGGCGGTACGGCCGGAAAGCCCCGGTCCTGCGGGTCCGCCGCCCGGCGCTCGTGCCAGGCGTGCCACCGCGCGGCCGTCCACTCCGTCGCGAACAGCGGTCCCGGCGCGGTGCGTTCGGCCGGGAGGAGGTCGCCGATGCGGAAGCTCAGGGACATGGCGCGACGACGGGTCGCCTGGTGGATGAAGCGGATGCCGTCGCGGTCGCCGACCGCCAGCGACACCGACTCGTCCAGCTCGTCGGCGAGCGCGTCCGCGTGGGCCGAGAGCAGGGCGGGCAGACCGAGGGCGGCCAGATAGGCGTTGCCCAGGGCCATGACGGGCGGCGCCAGCACCACGTCGCGGCCGTCGAGACGGACGTACCCCATGCGCGCGAGCGTGGAGGCGATCCGGTCCACCGTGGAGCGCGCGAGCCCGGTGGCCCGCTCCAGGCCGCTCGCGCTCAGCGTCCCGCCGGCCTCCGTCAGCTGCCGCAACACCGCGACGCCACGGATCAGCGGCGTGACCGCCTCCGCCGGCACGGCACAGTCGTCCAGGGTCGTCTTCGCGGGCATCGGCTCTCCGGTACGGCGTTCGCGGCAGGCTCACACCGTAATCCGATCCACGCGCGCGTACGGCACGGCAGGGCACACGCGCGGGCGACGCCGCACGCCCGCGACCCCCTACCCGCGCGTCACCCGCACCCGGTACCCGCCGTCCAGATCGGCCCCCACCACCTCCACCCGCACCCCCCGCTTCTCGTCCCGGAACTCCTCCCCCGGCACGAAGGTGGCGTCCGAGAGCTCGGCGTGGACGTTAGGGCTGCGGGTGCAGCCGCCGCTGTCCTCGTGGGAGTCGAGGACCTGCACCGGGCCCATCCCGGTGTCGACGTCCGCGTCGACCTTGTAGATCAGCACGCCGGGGCGGCACACGGCCTCGTCGTTGCCCTCGCGGGTGCGCAGCTCGACGGCGTATCCGGTACGGCCGTCCAGCGGCACGAACACCAGCTTCGGGCCGCCCTCGCGGGCCAGCGGCGTCAGGGCGTACTCGGCCGTGCCGGGGATGGCCGCGCACCGGACCTGGTCGGCGTCCAGCCAGCCCAGCTTCCACTTGTGCCAGCCGAGCAGGTCGTTGTTGGCGCCCCAGTCCTCGCTCATGATGTCCCAGTGGCCGACCGCGCCGCCGCCCTCGGCGGTGTAGAGGTCGGGCAGGCCGAAGACGTGGCCGTTCTCGTGGGGGAGGACCCGGTAGCCGGTGCGGTGGTAGGTGCCGGAGCCGTCGTCCTGGCGGGAGTAGACGAAGGACGCGTTGGTCACCGAGACGCCGTCGGCCACCGGGGCCTCGGCGTTGCCCGCGAAGGTCACCGACAGGACCGTGTCCAGGGCCGACGGGCCGGCGTTCGGTGTCACCAGCACGTTCAGGAAGTCGTACGAGCGGAAGTCCACCTGGGGATCGGCCGCGACCACGAGGTCCTGGACCAGCTTGCGGTACCCCGGATCGAAGGGCGCGCCGCGCTCTATGCCGTACGCCCGGAACGACTTGGGCATCCGGAGCCAGCGGGGGAGGGGGGTCTCGGGGCGGTAGTCGAGGCGGCCGTAGGAGCTGGTGCGGAACCAGTTCTGGGTCTGCGGGAAGAACTCCGCGAAACGGTCGAGCGCCTTGCCCGGACCGTGGGCGTCGGGGAAGTCGACCATCAGGGTGAGGGCGCGGACCGTGCCGGTGGAGCGGGCGTAGCCGCGCCCTGTCGGTACTCCCTCCGACATCTGGATGGTCGGCCGGCCGCTGATCATGCAGGGGCCGAGTACGGAGGAGTGGACCGGAGGCATCGGGCTCGCTCCGGCCGCCGTCGAGGTACCCGCCGTGAGGTGTCCGGTGCCTGCCGAGGTGCTGACCGCCAGGGTCAGGACGGTCACGGAGGCGAGGGCGGCCACACGGCGGGGGCGTATCCGACGGCTCGGCTGCATGCATGGGCCCTTCAGTCCATGGCAACCCGCCGACTGCGTGCTGCACCCTCTCGATCACCCTGTGTCGAGGGGTGCGGGGGCGCGCGTTGGAGGAGACCGAACGTGGGTTCTTCCGGGCGGGGCATGTGACTCAGGTCACAAGGAATCTCTCCCTGGGCGGGAAATAACCGGGGACCACTTCCCCGTTTAGCCATGTGTCCGAGCGAAACGGGGACAGCTTCCCCGGATCGCCGCTCGGCGGGAAACGCTCAGCAGAAGCACGCAGCAGAACCGCGCAGCAGAACCGCGCAGCAGAACCACTCAGCACAACCGCGTAGCAAGAACCATCCAGAGAAACCGGAGTACACCGTGCAGACCGCAACGCCCGCACCGCGCAAGGCGACCCGGCCGCGCGCCGACGCCCTGCGCAACCGGGAGCGGATCGTCACCGCCGCCCGGGAGATGTTCGTCGAGTTCGGCCCGGACGTGCCGCTCGACGAGATCGCCCGCCGGGCCGGCGTCGGCAACGCCACGGTGTACCGCAACTTCCCCGACCGCGACGCGCTGGTCCGCGAGGTCGTCTGCTCCGTCATGGACCGTGTGTCGGAGGCGGCCGAGCTGGCGCTCGCGGAGACCGGGGACGCCTTCGGGGCGCTGGAGCGCTTCGTGCACACCTCCGCCGACGAGCGGATCAGCGCGCTGTGCCCGATGGTCCAGAGCGCCTTCGACCAGCACCACCCCGACCTGGAAGCCGCCCGCGAACGGTGTGAGCAGCTCGTCGAGCAGCTCATGGACCGGGGCAAGGCGGCCGGTCAACTCCGCCCCGACGTGAGCCCCGGTGACCTGATGGTCGCCGTGTCGCAGCTGTCCCGGCCCCCGGCCGGCACGGGCTGCGGCACCGCCGACCGTTTCGTGCACCGAACGCTCCAGCTGTTCCTGGACGGACTGCGGGCACCGGCCCGCTCCATCCTGCCGGGCACGGCCGTGACCATGGAGGGTCTCCGCCAGTCCTGACCTATTAGTTCAGTACCGATCAGCTCAGTACCGACTTTCACCGACCCGCACCGACTCTCACCGGCCGTCGCCGACGACGCGTCGTCCCCTTTCGTTTGCTTTTTTCCGTCACGAAGTCCCGAAGTAGGTATCCCCATGTCTGAAACAGCCGCAAAGGCTCCAGGCGTCCTGGAGAAGTCCGGTGACGCCAACCGATGGAAGGCACTCGTCTTCATCGCGCTCGCCCAGCTGATGGTCGTCCTCGACGCGACCATCGTGAACATCGCCCTGCCGTCCGCCCAGGTGGACCTCGGCATCTCCGACGGCAACCGGCAGTGGGTCGTCACGGCCTACGCCCTCGCCTTCGGCGGTCTGCTGCTGTTCGGTGGCCGGATAGCCGACCTGTGGGGCCGCAAGCGGGCCTTCGTCGTCGGCCTGGTCGGCTTCGCCGGCGCCTCCGCGCTCGGCGGCGCCGCCACCAACGAGGCGATGATGTTCGGCGCCCGCGCCCTCCAGGGTGTCTTCGGCGCCCTGCTCGCGCCCGCCGCGCTCTCCCTGCTCGCCGTGATGTTCACGGACGCCAAGGAGCGTGCCAAGGCGTTCGGCATCTACGGTGCGATCGCCGGTGGCGGTGGCGCCGTCGGCTTCATCCTCGGCGGCGTGCTGACCGAGTACATGGACTGGCGCTGGACGTTCTTCGTCAACATCCCGTTCGCCATCGTCGCCGCGCTCGGCGCGTACTTCGTCATCCGTGAGCCGGAGGGCGGCCGCAACCGCAACCCGCTCGACATCCCGGGCGTCCTGCTGTCCACCCTGGGCCTGGTCGCGCTGGTCTACGGCTTCACCCGCGCCGAGTCCGACGGCTGGGGCGACTCCGTGACCGTGGGCATGTTCGTCGCCTCGGCGGTCCTGCTGCTCGCGTTCGTCGTCACCGAGGCCAAGGTCAAGGCCCCGCTGCTGCCCCTGCGCGTGGTCACCGACCGCAACCGCGGCGGCATCTACCTCTCGCTCGGCATCGCCATCATCGCGATGTTCGGCACGTTCCTCTTCCTGACCTACTACCTGCAGATCGTGAAGGGCTACTCGCCGATCAAGACCGGCTTCGCCTTCATGCCGATGATCGTCGGCATGATGGTCGGCTCGACCCAGATCGGCACCCGCCTGATGACCCGCGTCCCGGCGCGGCTGCTGATGGGCCCCGGCTTCCTGGTCGCCGCACTGGGCATGCTCCTGATGACCCAGCTGGAGATCGGCTCGTCGTACACCTCGACCATCCTGCCGGCGATGCTGCTGCTCGGCCTCGGCATGGGTACGGCGTTCATGCCCGCCATGTCCCTGGCCACCCTGGGCGTCGAGCCCCGGGACTCCGGTGTCGCCTCCGCGATGGTCAACACCTCGCAGCAGGTGGGCGGCGCGATCGGCACGGCCCTGCTGAACACGATCGCCGCCTCGGCCACGACCTCCTACGTCGCCGACCACATCGGCTCCGCGACCTCCAGGTCGCAGGCGCAGCTGGTCCAGCTGGAGGGCATGGTGCACGGCTACACCAACGCGATCTGGTTCGCTGTCGGCATGCTGGTGCTCGCCGCGGTCATCGTCGTGACCTTCGTCAACGCCGGCCGCCCGGACGGTACGACGGTGGCGTCCTCCGAGGAGGGCGCCCAGGACGAGCTGCCGGTGCCGGTCGTCGCGCACTGAGGCCGACGACGACCGTCCGGCCGTACCTCTTCGGGCCAGACGTACGTACGGGGATGGGGACGCTCCGTACGTACGAACCCCAGGACCTGCCCCGGCTCCCTGAATGAGCGGTTCAGCGGAGCCAGGGCAGGTCCGCACCCGCCTCGCTCGGCTGCAGGCCCTCGGCGACGATCCGCATGATCTCGCCGAGGGCCTTCTGCTGTTCGGTGGTGAGCCGGTCGAACACCGCCTGGCGTACGGCCTCCACATGGCCCGGCGCGGTCTGCCGCAGCACATCCAGGCCCGCGTCGGTCAGGACCGCGAACTGGCCCCGCTTGTCGTCGGGGCAGTCCTCGCGCCGGACCCAGCCGTTCTTCTCCAGCCGGGCGACGGCGTGCGAGAGGCGGGAGCGGGTGATCTTGGCGTACATCGCGAGCTCGGTCATCCGCAGCCGGCGGCGCGGGGACTCGGCGAGCTTGACCAGAAGGCCGTAGTAGACGTGCGGCATGCCCGCGTCCCGCTGGAGCTGGCGGTCCAGGTGGTCCTCGAGGAGGGTGGTCGCGTCGATGTAGGAGCGCCATACGCGCTGCTGCTCGTCGGTGAGCCAGCGCGGTTCCGAGGTCGATGCCGTATTCATGTACTCCACTGTACGAGAGCTCTCCTTGAATTTTTAACTACCTGGGCGTACGGTCTTCGGTGAGGGAAGCTTTAGATTTGAAGCAAATAGTGCTTCAAGCCCCCGGAGGGAGTCGCCGCCATGTCCGCCGCCACGCAGGAGCGCATGCCCGCCCTCTATCTGAGCCACGGCGCACCGCCGCTCGCGGACGACCCGATCTGGCCCGGTGAACTCGCCGCCTGGTCAGCCGGCCTGCCCCGCCCCAAGGCGATCCTCATGGTCTCCGCCCACTGGGAGGAGGCTCCGCTCGCCATCGGTGCCACCGAGACCCTTCCTCTCGTCTACGACTTCTGGGGATTCCCCGAGCACTACTACCAGGTGACGTATACGGCTCCCGGCGCTCCCGAACTCGCCGAGTCCGTACGGAAGCTGCTGCGCGCCCCCGGTACCCCCGTGCAGGACATCCCGGACCGCGGCCTCGACCACGGTGCCTACGTCCCGCTCGTCGAGATGTACCCCGCGGCCGACATCCCTGTCCTGCAGATCTCCATGCCGACCCTCGACCCGGTGAAGCTCATGGAGATCGGCCGCAAGCTGGCGCCGCTGCGGGACGAGGGCGTGCTGATCGTCGGCTCCGGCTTCTTCACCCACAACCTGGCCGCACTCCGCCAGGGCGGCATTCCCTCCTGGTCCGTGGAGTTCGACGACTGGGGGCGCCGGGCGCTGGAGAACCGTGACTGGGACTCGCTCCTGGACTTCCTCCACAAGGCCCCGGCCGGCCGCTACGCCCACCCGCGCACCGAGCACTTCGCCCCGCTGTTCGTGACGCTGGGCGCGGCGGACGCGGCGGGCGAGCTGGAGGCCGCGCAGAAGTCGGTGATCGACGGCTTCTGGATGGGCCTGGCGAAGCGCTCGGTGCAGTTCGGCTGAGCCGGCCGGTGTCAGGGGCTGCCGCGCTTCAGAGCTCCTTCTCGTACCAGGCCACGTCCCAGTACCGGCCGAACTTGCGACCCACCTCGCGGTAGGTGCCGACGTGGCGGAAGCCGAAGCCCTCGTGCAGGCGCGTGGACGCCTCGTTCGGCGGGACGATCCCCGCGTAGGCGCGATGCACGTCCTCCTCCGCCAGGGCCTCGAACAGGGCCTTGTAGAGGAGGGTGCCGACGCCCCGGCGGCCGGCGTCCGGCGCGAGGTAGACGGTCACCTCCACGGAGGTGACGTACGCGGGTTTCGGCCTGAAGGCGCTGGATGTGGCGTAGCCGAGAATCCGCTGTGAGTTGCCCCCGGGACCGGCCTGCGCGGCAACCATCAACCGATGCGGGCCGTCTTCAGGGTGGGAGAGCAGCCAAGGGCGGCGCTCTTCCGGCGTGAACACAGCTGTATCGAACGTGATGGGCGTCTCACGTACATAGTGGTTGTAGATGTCGGTGAGGGCTTCGAGGTCACCCTCGACTCCCGGTCTGACCTGCACCTCTGTACGTTCCGGCGGCATCGGTCCTCCTCATGTGGCCGGACAGGGTACTGCAAGATCAGAAAAATATGGGGGCGGGTTGGGAATTCTGTCCTGATTCCAGTCGTTGTTTCCATCGGATGCAGGGCACTCGACAAGAGTCCCAAGCGTTCAAGAACCACCCGCCCGCCCACATCGCAAGGGAGCACGCATGGCAACCCGTGCCGTCGCCCGTCGTCAGTCCGCCACCGGCGCGTCCGTCGATGCGGCAAGCAGTGTTCGCGCCCATGGCGGCGAGATCGCGGACCGCGACCTGGTCGGCATGTACCTCGACGAGATCGCGCGCACGCCGCTACTCGACGCGGCCAAAGAGGTCGAGCTGTCGCAGATCATCGAGGCGGGTGTGTTCGCAAGGCAGGTCCTCGACGGATACGAGGCGGCCAAGGCGGACGCCACCCGCGAAGAACTGGAAGCCCTGGTCGCCGACGGAGAGCGGGCCAAGGACATCTTCATCCGCTCCAACCTCCGCCTGGTCGTCGCGGTGGCCCGCCGCTACCCGCGCAGCGGCCTGCCGCTCCTCGACCTGATCCAGGAGGGCAACGCCGGTCTGGTGCGCGCGGTGGAGAAGTTCGACTACCGCAAGGGCTTCAAGTTCTCCACCTATGCCACCTGGTGGATCCGTCAGGCCATCACGCGCTCGATAGCCGACCAGTCCCGCACGATCCGCCTCCCCGTCCACCTGGTGGAGGAGCTGGGCCGCATCCGCCGCGTCCAGCGCGAGTTCAACCGGGAACACGGCCGCGACCCCGAGCCCGCCGAGATCGCCGCCGAACTCGGCTCGAACGCGGACCGCGTGACGGACGTCCTCGACTGGGCCCGTGACCCGGTCTCCCTCAACATGTCGGTCGACGACGAGGGCGAGACCCAGTTCGGCGACCTCCTGGAGGACACCTCCGCGGTCTCCCCCGAGCAGTCCGTCCTGACCCTGCTCCGCAGCGAGGAACTGGACGACCTGATCGGCCGTCTCGACCAGCGCACGGCGTCCATCATCAAGATGCGTTACGGCATCGACGACGGCCGCGAGCGCACGCTGACCGAGGTCGGCAAGGAGCACGGCCTGACGCGCGAGCGTATCCGCCAGATCGAGAAGCACGCCCTGCTGGAGCTGAAGAAGCTGGCCCGCAGCACCGGTTTCGACGCGGCGGCGTAGCGGCCCGGGGGCGTGCGACCAGCGGCGCTCGCGTACGCCGGGTGGCGAAAGACCGCGCAAACATGGCGATGTAACGCCGCTTCAACCGACAGGACCCCGGGAACAAGCCCTTAGAGCAAGGGAGTTCGGGCCCCAGAGGCCCCGGCCCGGGGCCCCGGACGACCGACGTTCCCACCAGACCAAGTCCCGACGCACTCCCCCCGGCGCCGGGACTTTCCCCGAGCCGGGCCTCGGTGCCTATCCCCCCTGGGTGCCGGGGCCCGGCTCTCTTCCTGGAGCAGAACCCTTCCCGGACCTGGAAGGGCGGGCCACCCCGTACCTGAACCACGGGGTGGCCCACCCGAATGGCAGATTGTGCCACATGGGCATAGCCTGCCGAGGGTGAGCAGCCCCACTTCCCCGTCCCTCACGGAGCGACGCAAGGCGGCGACCCGCATGGAGATCGCCCGGGCCGCGGCCGGCCTCTTCATGAAGCAGGGCCTGAGGGCCACCCGAGCCGAGGACATCGCCCAGGCCGCCGGCATCGCACCGCGCACCTTCTACCGCTACTTCGCCACCAAGGAAGAGGCGGTGGCCCCCCTTTACGCGGCCGGTGCCGACCGCTGGTCCGAGGCGGTCCGCACGGCCCCGCCCGACCTCCCCGTCCCCCAGGCCCTGGAACACGCGGCCCGCCAGACCCTCACCCCCGCCGCCGCCATCTCGGCAGCCTCCTGGGAGTGGGTCCGTACGCTGGTCCGCCTGGCCGACTCCAGCCCAGCCCTGCGCAAGGTCTGGGCCGAGGTCTGCCACGGCGCGGAAACAAGCCTGGCGCAAGCACTGGCGGCGAGGGCCCACGACAACGTTGCCGAACCCGCCGTACCCCTCCGCTTCGCAGCCGCCGTAGCAGCCGCCTCCGTACGCGTGGCCGTGGAGACCTGGGCAGCGGGCGACGCCCCCGCCCAGGGCCCAGAGGGCCCGGCAGCCCTGGCCCTGCACAACCTGTCGACGCTCAGGAACTTCCCCTGGGAGGACATCACAGCCCACTGAAACCCGACCGCAGTCGCCCACGGCGGCGAGGGGCAGCGTCGGGGATGGCGCGTACCCCCACGGCCCCGCAGTCGCCCACGGCGGCGAGGGGCAGCGTCGGGGGATGGCGCATGCCACCCACGGGCCCGGCGGCCGCGTACGGCGGCAAGGGGCCGGGTCGGGGGGTGTCCGCCCGCAGAGTCCGGTGTCAAGGAACGGCACCTCTCGCGCAAGGCCAGCCCACCGGACCG